>CAMJHM010000001.1 GCA_946405515.1 uncultured Fibrobacter sp.
TCGACGTGGAAATCCGCGAAGCCGACATCCACATGGATACCTACCGTTCTTCGGGCGCGGGCGGCCAGTACATCAACAAGACGGACTCCGCCGTGCGACTCACCCATATCCCGACAGGCGTGGTGGTGAGCTGCCAGACCGAACGTAGCCAGTTGCAGAACCGCCTGCACGCCATGGAAATGTTGCGTTCCAAGATTTTGGACGCGCTCATCGCGAAGAAGGAACAAGAAGAAGCGGCCAGCCGCAAGGCCCTGGTGGGCACAGGCGACCGCTCCGCAAAAATCCGCACCTACAACTTCCCGCAGAACCGCGTGACCGACCACCGCATCGGCCTTACGCTGTACAACCTGGACAAGGTGATTACCGGAGACCTCGACGAGATTATCAACGGGCTCCAGATGGCGAACGCCCAGGAGAAGCTCGGGAAATTTAACGCTTAGGGTACCTAATGCCGCAGATGACCGTACTTGAAATTCTGAACCGCACCAAGGTCTTCTTCGAGAAGAAGGGCGTGCCCGATGCGCGCCTGGACGCCGAGTACATCATCAGCCACGGGCTCAGCATGAAGAACCGGATGGACCTGTACCTGAACTTCGAGAAGCCCCTGACGGCAGCCGAACTCGACACGCTCCGGCCGCTGGTCGCACGTCGCGCAAACCGCGAACCGCTGCAGCACATCGTGGGCGACACGAGTTTCCGCGGACACATCATCAAGTGCGACCCGCGGGCGCTGATCCCGCGCCCCGAGACGGAGTCGCTGGTGGACATGGCAATTGAGCGCCTGAAAGGTGTCGAAAGCCCCTTCATCGTCGAGGTGGGCACGGGAACAGCGGCGATTTCCATCGCCTGCGCGAAGGAAATCGCCGGAGCGAAAGTCCTCGCAACGGACATCTCGGACGAAGCCCTTTCGCTTGCCCGCGAGAACGCGCAAGCCAACGGGCTCAATGAAGAATTGACATTTGCGCAGGGCGACCTGCTGGAAGCAGTGACAAACTCCGCAAAAATAGACTGCCTAATTGCGAACCTCCCCTACATCCCCGACGGGGAAAAGGGCAAACTCCAGCCCGAAGTAGACAAGTTCGACCCGGCTCTCGCCCTGTACGGCGGCCCCGACGGACTGGACCTCGTGCGCAAGCTGCTCCAGCAAACCGAAGGCAAGCTCTCCGCAGGCGCCCCCGTCCTCCTCGAAATCGGCTCGGAACAGGCCGAAGTCCTCAAGAACGAGGCCAACAACTACCCCTGGCTCGAATTCGAAGGAATCCACAAGGACTACTGCGGCAATATCCGCTTTGTCAGCTACAAGGCCAAGTAAGCCACAAAACTTGGGCTACATTCCCACAGTGCAGCCCAAGGCACCGAGCACGTAAGTCTCGCTCTCTCCCATGCGGTAAAAAGGCATCAGGGTATCGTCGTCGACGAGCTCGTCCGAAAAGCCGCACAGCTGCAACTGCTCGCCAATGCGCCGCTTGAACGCGGAAAAACCAGTATTCCACAAGCTAGGTTCGGCACCGACTGCAATTGTGCTTCCCGAATTTCCAAAAGGAGTTTCCTTAGTTTTCTTCCTTGTCATTTTTGACCTTCCTTTTCCATTTTTCCTTTTGACGCCTGTTTTTTCACACACAAAAAAGCAAGTGCCCTTCTGGACACTAAATATAAATACGCCCGGATGTCAAAATATGACATTCGGGTTTTTCTGAAAATTTTTTGTTTTTTTAGGCCAATTTCGGCATTTTTTAATCCACGACTTCGGCCACGACCTCGGCATGCCCAGCCTTCTCGAGGTCCAGCTGTTTAGCCGCAGCAACACTCAAGTCCAAGATGCGCTTTTTAGAATAGGGACCGCGGTCGTTCACACGTACAACGACACTCTTGCCGTTGCTCTTGCGGGTGACCTTGAGCTTGGTGCCGAACGGGAGCGAACGGTGCGCACAAGTCAATGCGTTCTGGTCGAAAATCTCACCGCTCGCCGTCTTCTTTCCGTCAAAGCCCTTGCCGTAGTAACTGGCATCGCCAGAAATCTTGGTCCCCACCGCAGCCTTTTTCTTAGATGTCTGGTAGTTCGGTGAAGAATACCCCCGGTCGTACCCCGGACGCGCAGCAATGCTTGCGCTCCCGGCGCATCCCGGAATAACAAGCACCACCATCAATAGACTCATGAATAGAGCGAAGCGGGACAATATGCGCGCCTCTCTCTCTTTCGTGAAATTTTTCATGATAGTTTCCGCTTACTCAAAGTCGTACATGCTGTTGTACGTATTCTCCAGCACTTCGTCTTCTTGGCTCTTGACTTCGGCCTTTTTCTCTTCGGGCTTCTTGCTCAAGGACTCGTAGTACTGCCTAGACAGGCTATTGATATGCTCAACGGAACTCTGGACCCTCTTGCGAAGGCGATCTATGTCGGCATCAGAAAGCGAGACACGGGAATTCAGGATCCTGGCGGATTCCTTGCCCCACGGTGTGGAACCATGATCCCTCTGCAGTTGCCGGTAAATGGCCACGGCGCTGTCCTTGCGGTCAGGCGTCATCGTAAAGTAGACGGCCTTCATATACAGAGCCTGGATACCCGCCTGCGTTTTCGGGAATTCCTGGTAGATACTGTCAAACGCAGCGAGCGCAGCAAGGTACGAAGAATCCACGCGTTCTATCTGGTCGATGGGGACCTCCGTTGCCGCAGTCCAAAGGCTTTCAGCCTGCAAATAGCGAGCCTTCGCCTTGTCTTCGTCGGTCTGGGCAGTGACGCGCATGCCGAGGTTCACCTGTGCCTGCTTGGCGTATTCCGTGTTCGGGTACTTCTCGATGATTTCCTTGTAGAGCGTTTCCGCCGAATCCGGGTCGTGCTTGAACTCGTCGTAGATGAAGGCCCTCGCGTACGTGGCGCGCATGACCTTCAGGGAATCCTTGTCTCCCTCGATGACGCTGTTCAGGCGGCTGACGGCGCTGTCCACTTCTGAAAGTTTGAAGAGGAATAGTTCCGCTATCTGGAATTCCGCATTGAAGAAATTCTTCACGTTGGGGATAGAATCCTTCTTGAGATCGTCGTCGTTCTGCTGACGCAGCGCGATAAGGCGCTTGAGGGCTTCGCGGCGTTCGCGGCTCATGCGAGCCCACTCCGACGCAGAATAAGTGACAAAACTGCTGTCGTAGTAAACCATCGCTTGCGGGTAGTCCAACGTGATCGTCTGCTCGTAGTCGCCCAGCGCAAAATAGCTCCTTGCAGAATGGACCGTACGTCCGTATTCTGAATTCACCTTGTTCAGCACGATAATCGCATCGGGGTAGCGCTTGGCGAGCAACATGATTTCGCCCAGACGCACCAGGTATTCGGCACGCTTTTTCTCGTATTCGTCGTTCTTGTACAGCAGTTTGTACTCGTCGGCGGCAGCCAGATAATCTTTCTTGTTCACGAGGCATTCCGCAGCCTGCTCGGCGGCTGTCTGTTTCTCGCGCACGTTCAGTTGCTCAATCTCTTTGGCACGGTAATGCTCGCGAGCCTTGTCCCAGTTTTCCTTGGCGAAATAAAGTCCAGCCAGGCGGAAGTGCGCCTTGCCGCGCATGAAGGGAGTGCCCGCCGTATCGGCAAGCAGCGCCTCGAGGGCGTCGATGGCCTGGTCCGGGGACTCGGACTGCTCATCCAGGAGCGACATCAGGTTCAGGCCCTGGAAATAGTAAGGATGGTTCTTGGAGGCGACGACCGGTTCCAGCGCGAAGCGGCTCAGGTTGTATTCCTGGGTGCGGTAAAGGCAGTAGGCCCTCTGGTATTCGACCGCACGCATGGAGTCGTAGTCGGCAAAGTAGCGCTCGTACTCGTCGTACTTGACGATAGCCTTGTCGAACTCACCCTTATGACGGAAGGATTCACCGATAAGGAACACAGCCTCGGCGGTGCGCTTCTTGTTCTTGGGGAAGCGTTCGAGGACGCGGGAGCCCTTCTCTATAATCCTGTCGTACCTGGCGCGTTCCTCGTTGCCGGGCTTGGAAGCCGTCTCGTCCGGGACGCTGTCCAGACGGGCATTGCGCATCTCCGTCGCCTCGTCGTAAAGGCGTTCCGCATTGAACATGTGATTCAAGTAAGCACAACAAGTGCAACCCTCGAACAGGAGGGCCAAAAGAGCAAGCGCGATGTAGCGATAAAAACGCATAGCGCAAAGATACAAAAAAGTAAGGGAAAAAGAAAAGAAAAAGGGGCCGGAGGCCCCTAAGTTATTCAATATCGAATATCTTCATCGGTATCGCATGGCGTTGTTTTGCCATAATTATTTCCAAAACGATAGTACTAGATATGCCTTCCGCATGCGTTGTCGTAATGGTCACTTTCTTGAGTGTCCCCGGAAGTGGGCAAGAGTTGTCGCAATATTCGAGCAAGCTCTCGGCTGTAGTCCCATCAATTGGAGCGACCATTTTCACCACACGTTTCGCCTTTTCCGAATAGTAGAGCGTAGGCTTTTTCGAATCTTTGGGAACAAGTTTCCAAAGCCCACCATCACGAACAGGAGCATTGTAATCCGCAGGCGTTCCCATCTGTTTGTTCACCTCGGCAGGACCACGATTCGGTACGCTCTGCACAGGTAGATTTTTACCCGTCTTGAGGTCTATCGTCTTCATGCGTCCATCATTCTGCACCATTTGCATCTGCATCAAACTTGACTTGATTGTCGTGACTGATTTCGACGCTCCCGCTGTCAGTACAACCGTGTTAACAACTTGAGATGGCCGGCCCGAGAGCGTCACCGTGGTACGCATCTGCATTTCGCACGTATCTGGGAACATTGACTTTTTCTGGTAGTCAAATATCGATTCCAGGCTTACCGCCCATGAAGGTATCGCAGTAAAAAGCGCGAAAGTAATCACTACGAAAACATTAAAATAAATCTTATTCATATTCATCCCTTTATAGCAAAGATAGTTCTGTCGTTGAGCGAACGGTTCCATTCACCTTGAACACCAAGAACGAATTCCTCATGTCTATACCGTTCCAATTCACATGCACCAGATTTTGCCCAGCCTGTAGATTCCCCCTGAACAAAGTCCGTATCGGTTCACCATGTGCATTTACAAGTTTTAGGCTTACGTAGGCATAGGAGTCCATCGTGACCAGCAAGCCATCATCCGTACGCACGATGGGTGGAATGTTTCCAGAAGACGATCCATTACCAGGATGGTTCGTGGGATCAGTACCACCGCTACCACTGCCGCTACTGCTGGATGCAGGATTACCCCACGCCGGAGCATTCCCGTAAAGCAGGTTTCCGGCCGAATCATAGACGCAAACTCCATGGGCCTCCACAAAATTGTGTCCAAGACCATCGTGGGACGGGTCATCAGAAGCATTCCATGCATGTTCCCAATTTTGTAAACGCAAGGCAAACTTGACAGGATCGTTCCACATTTGTCCAGGCGCAAGACTCCCGTTATAATGGGCTGTCGCTTGCCAGCGCCCGTTTCCGAGATTCTGCAATGTAACCGACGAGCAGCCTGACAGGTAGTACACATCCAAGATGGGAGTCATGTTTCCACCCACGTAGAAGTAGTAACGCACATCAATGTTGCCAAGCGGGACATTGCCCGTATTTTCTACCTTGATGTGGACCTCGCTCATCTGGTTATTTTCGCGCTCAATGGCGGCAAGTGCACGGGCACTGGTCACAAGCGACGTTGGATCCTCCATCTCAGCGCACGAACCACCAATCAAGTTGTAGTCGTTATCCAAGACGACAACACCCACATCCTCATAGAAGCCATCCACATTCGGGACAAGGCCCGAATACGGGTCTACGAAGGACGGGTCGTCGGAGGCATTCCATGGGAAGAAATCGGAATTGTAGAGGCCGAAATGCGGACCGTCACCATTGAACACCGTCCCGTTCACCGGAATCTGCCTATTGGGGAATTTCCACTCCACGTAGCCGGTACGTCCGCTTTCCAAATGCACAGACGGGAACGTCGACACATCGTTGGGCACATAGCGATCAACCCTGGCTTGCGAGGCATCCTCACCACGGAAATAGTAGCGGACTGAGAACCCGTTCACCGGCGTGGAGGAAACATTGCGCAGACGAATACGCGGACGGAGCGTCGACGTTTCCGGGTAGCCTTCGTAGCGCAAGTAGGATTTTATCTTGCGGGCAGTATCCGCAGCGACAACTCCGGCAACCTTGTCCGCGGTACTTGTGCCCCAGGCAATCATCGAGGCCGGAATATCCGCCGTCGAGAGCGCGAATCCGCCTATTTCGACACCCTTCGGCACCCTGAGCTTGAGCGTATGCGTACCCGCAGCAAGATTGACAGTCACTCCCGATAGCGTTACCGCATGCCAAAC
Organism: uncultured Fibrobacter sp.; assembly: GCA_946405515.1. GTDB lineage: Bacteria > Fibrobacterota > Fibrobacteria > Fibrobacterales > Fibrobacteraceae > Fibrobacter. The sequence goes on from CAMJHM010000001.1 coordinate 6,317, forward strand.
ATTCGATACAGCAACCACACCGGTCTGCATCGCAGATTCACCCACGGCGACAGAAACGTTGCCTGCAGTCGCCGAGCGAGCGTACAGGACGACATTGTATTCAGCAGCATCCTGCACAATGACGGGCAACGACACGGTCGCCGCATCCGCGACGGAAGTAAGATACTTGTTCCCTGCCACGGAGCAGGAGAACGCCCTCTTGAATCCGCTTACAGCGTTCATATCCTTCATTGCTACAACGATGAGGTCAGAAACTTCTTCGCCCTCGTCGGTCACAGGCAGCGAAAGCGCCAAAACCTGTTCCGGCGAAAGCGCCGAAGTGTACATGCGGATATCGGCCACGTTCCCTATGAAGGAAACGGAATCTGTCTTGCCAGCAGAGAATACACCGTAGAACTCACGCTCCAAGGGCACCGCCGTAGAAGAATCTACGGGACTGCCATCAACATAGAAGCGCACCATCGACGAATCGACCGTCACGACAACATGCGCCCAATCCTTTTGAGGCAGAATCTGCGATGCAGACCACACATGTGTTCCTTCGACAAGGCGGAGAGCCCCGCCATTGGACTCGAGCGATATTTCCATTCCGCCGATGCCGCTGAAACCAAGAACACGCCGCCAAATGGTATCCTGAGCGAAACCGTTCTTGATTCGGGCCTCAAAGGTATAGGAATCCGTGGATCCTGCATTTACAGACCCCTCACCCAAAGCAAAGCCACCCACGGGCGAGAAGTAAAGTCCCACGTCACTAAACCACGGACTCCCCATCCCGGAAAGCTCAAGGTCATGCCCGGTGCCTAGGAACTCGTGAGCGTACAGCCCGGATCCTTCGCGGGCAGGGTACCACAGGGCGACTTGCGCCGGATAGGGATAAAGTTTATCTGGCGAAGTATACATCCTTTCAACATGGTTGTGACCATAGTCCTCCGCGCGGAAAGCTATAGAAAGTACACAACCGGCACATTCCGTAAGTCGCTTGCGCGTAAGCCTTACCGGTATTTCTACATTCCCGGCAGAGTCGGGAACCGCGGTCACTATGCGAAGCGTATCACCGCCGAAGACCGGAGTCACTACAACACGGGCAACACCCGACTCGGTATCCATCAGTCGCGCATTCACGACAAAGAGCCGGTCAAGAACATCCGACGAATCGGTGACGGACCATTCCACTATTACGGGACGGGCAGAATCCGTATGGACATCGGGCCCTGCAAGCTGCATATCCAAGCCAAGGGCCGAAACACCCAAATAGCGTGACTCGTAAACACCCGGTGCAATCTTGCCCATACCAACCGCCTTGTATCCGTCATATATGACGGTGTCTGGAATATCGCCCCGAACCTCGGCAGCAACAATCCCATCGCGGTAAAGCGATACGGTCCCGTACCCTGGATGGGTGCAAGCCGCACCGTAAGCCAAGTAGCCGTTGTCTAGGCCGAGCCACAGCGAATCGACAGGAACCGTGCAAGAGAACTGCGTATTGACAGTCAATGCACGCGCCACAGCGGGAGCCGCAGGCAGTTCAATCACCGTTCCGTCCGTATCGGGTTCGCTCAACGCTACCACAAACACGAAACTCGTGTCGATATCTTTGTTGCGCGACGGCAGCGTCACCTGCGCAAAGCCGTTGGAATCCGCGGTAAACGCAAGCACGACAGGCGGAGTCGCATCACCCTGGTCGGCCCAGAGCGAATCGTCGTCTATGTACAGCCGGAATCTCGTAATGCCGTCCACACGGACATGGCGGTTTGCACTGGAAGCCACTTCCGGCAGCACGGTCACGCTAAAGTCGGGGGTCTCCGCTATGGCGGAATCCATTGCCGTAAATACCGAGAATGTGTGCGTCTCGGCAGAAATCAGGAGGTAGGCCCATTGCAATGAATCATCGTAACAGCGCAAATCCTTTGCAGTGGAACACGTCGCCACGGTATCCCCGGTGGACACAAGGGCATTGCCATTGGCATCCAGGTAGCCGTACAACGCTTTCTCCAGCGGGACAAACTTCTTGCTCGCCGTGTCCACCTTGTACAGGCGGATTGTCTCCGGTGTTGAGTTCATTGCCTCCATCTCCTCGTGGCTTATCTTCATCTGGATTCGCGGAAGCACGGAATCGTTCGTAAAGGTCTTCGACGGCAGCACTTCCACAATCGGGCCCTTGAGGGCTAGATTGTTGAACACCTCGAACGGGTAATCCTCGGCATCGACGGTGCGGACGGTAAAATCGTCGCGCTTGTCAAGCGAATTCGCCGGGAACGTCACGCTGACTTCTTCGAACAGAGACGTGACGGTATTGCCGCCGGTAGCATCCACCGAGCGCCCGACAACCATCTCGAACATGCTGATGTTGTGCGGGATACCGCCGACGCTGTCGCCCCACATGAGCAGGAACTGCGTGTTCCCCTGGAGCTTGTTCACGTCGAACCAACCGAGACGGTACCATCCGCTGGTACCCACCTTGATGGAATCCTTCCACCTCTCCTCCAGCATGGATTTCGGCACCGTATAGAATGCGTTCCCGTTCAAGTATGCAAGCCGGTAATCCTCGTTTTTCCTCAAATAAGCACGCATTTCCACGAGCTCTTTCGGGCGCTTGACATCGATGGAATCCTTGAAGCCAATTTTGAAATTATTCAAACTGGGGAAACTCCCTTCCACTTTCAGGTGGGAATGTTCACTGGAATCCAAGTGCATAATCTGGGCAGATATGATGGAAACGTCCTTCATCCAAGCACTACCCCCCGCATAGAGTTGCGTGCTGGACAGTTCTATAGGATTCGGACGCACGAGCTGCTTCGCAAGTTTATCATCCGACTTGCGGTAAATAACACTTGTGTCCTTGGCGGACGTTTGGATGTAAAGCGTATCGTATGTTGCAGACAACGAGAGAGACGTATCACTTGACAAAATCAGCATCGAATCCACGTATATGTTAACGTCCGTAGCATACGGCTTGCGTATCGCCTTCACGGTATCTAGGCTTATGACAAACTGATGCGTTACCGGATCATAACGGTTCGGGTCCGGAACCGCCGTCAAGACTAAGCTACTATCACCAACTGTACCCTTACTGAAAAGCCTGTTCTTCAACGTGTCCTGGGGTACAATAAAATAGGGAGAGTTCGTCAGGTTCCTTATCGTACCATCGGAGTTCAAAGTATTCACAGTCCATTCAGTATCAGTAAAATCGCCATAGTAATAGTGTACACGCGAACCATAGTCGTAATACTTGTAGCAAGGTTTCGAACCATCGATTACGAAGTTCCAGTTACTGGTATCGCTACAGGCGGTATCGGCAGCGGTACTCTTCCAGTTGCCATTTTGCGGAAAATCAACATTTATTTTATGTTTGACACTGCCAAGACGCTTGTTGAGACCGACATAGAAGGAGGCATTCGAGTTTGCCGCAAAGTACGGCGTATGCTTGACGGAATCTGTCCCATCGTGTTCAATTTGGCAATAAGGATACCCCCCCGTAGCCACAAAAATGTTTGTCGAATCGTAGCTACATACAGTTGTATCTTCGCCAGCATCTGGGTAGCCAAGCACCTTTGTGACAAAACTTTCTCCCGAAATGCTTGGTCCATAGAAACGCAGGTCAAAGCGCGACGCCTGCGAATGCAGCGCATCCTCGTCGGGGAATAGGAAAGTGTTCAAGCCGCCCGGCATTGTATTCGAGGCATAGTAGGGAAGGAATTGCGTCTCAAACGGGGTCAGAAGGCCATAATCCTTGTCAAATTGCCACCCGCTTCCGTCATGGTAGTTGCCCAGCCCCTTGAAGTTGCCAAGGCCCTTGAGAGTCAACGAATCAAGCGCACGCCAGTAACCTCCTTTGCCAAACAACGAAATGTTCTTATGGTCAAAACGTACCGTACGATTCACGAGGTTGTCCATACCGAAATCGGAGTTCCAGTAAGCGGATATATCCAAGACCAATACATAATAAAAAACTTGCCAAAACTTATCGTTCTCTTGACCTGTTATTGTTCCATTACTTGTAAAAAATTTTCCCTTTTGAGGATCCGAAGCGAATATAAGTGTAAATAAATTTTTATTGGCATTGTAGGAATCATATTCACAAACACTATCCAATTCCACTTTGTTTGCTGAAGATTTACACCCTGAACTGTCGTCTGAAGCAAATAATGGTACATAACGCACTCCAGATGTATCCGAAACCGAGTCTGGATTTGTCAACTTGTATTTTTCCACGCCCGTCAAATCTTCCAGTTTCCATTCGCATCCCAGTTTCGCTTGGTTAAATTCATCTACCGAATACCTTGATCCACTCTTTGAGCCAAAGATATTCCCCCATGTCTTTTCCGTACAGGCAACCATGTCAAAGAACGAACTGTCCTGAATGTTTACAAACCCTCGTCCGCTATATCCGATACTTTCAGGATTTAATACAACCCTTAAACTGTCTTCATAAAACGTTAACGTATCTACCGATATGGAATCCTTTGATTCAAAATCCTTATCGCACTTTTTGCCCATAATATGTTCGTTCCAACCCCATGCCTTACCACAATTTATCTCTACAGTTCTATTATGGACTCTTCTCATCACTACTAGTTTCAGTTCCTTCCTGTGTCTCTTTATGGCCAAGCTGAAGCGTTTCGGTTCGTACCCAAATATCTTCTGCGTTCCGGTTATCCTCCCAAGCAACTGGATTCCCTTTTTCAGCGTATCGTTCGACAGTTTATACCTAGACAGTCTCGCCTTTACCAAGTAATCGGCAATCGGTTCATAACGGTATGCTTTGACACTCGCGTCGTATTTAGCCTCAGAAATGTGAATCGCAGGACCAGAATAGCTCTCATCCGTCGGATCAGCCGGAGTCAAGTCATACATAGTTTCAGCGAACTTTGCCTTAAACGTCACCGATGCGGTATCGGCCCCGGAGCCGTCTACTGCCGTCGCAACGATCGTGAGTGTGTATGTTCCCTCCTTCAGTTCTGCCGTGCTGAGGTTGTTCTTTCCATTCCAACGGATCTGATAGGCCGAATCGCTCGCGTTCGCACGTACAATGGCCGAAGAGTCGCCCTGCAATAGGGCAATCGGTCCCGAACCATCCGAAATGGTTATCTTGACCCTCGCATCCCTATTCTTGATGCCGTACTTTGCGACCATCGAATTGAGCCACATCACCCTCTTTTCGCAGCTAGTGGAATCCGTAGGCGACTTACATACAAGCGTTTCGTCATTCTTGAGCAACACGTAATCGGGCAAGGAACCCGGCAGCGTGACTCTCACTGGATTAAGCTTTATCTCGACTTTTCCAGAATCCAAGTACATGCGTGGATTATTCGCCACGTTCTCCGTGATTTCCATATAGACCTTCATCGTGCCGGAAGCGGGGTACATACCCGTCTCGGGGAAACCCGGCCATTTGAACTTGAGTCCGTATGTACGCGGATTCACGGTCCAGCCCATTGCGAGCGGGTTGAGTGTATCGCTGCCGAAACTCCCATTCGCCACCCAGTAGAAACCGTCCCGCACATTATCACCAAAATAGGTGCGCATCTTGGGCTTCGCTGTATCGCCCAAAGTGCCCACACGCGAAATGCGGAACGCCGCCGTGGACTTCATCACCACATGCCCAGAATCGCCCGTCAAGAGCATTTCACCGTTCACGACCGGGGGCGGAGTCCATTCCGGAAAATCGGCGAGATACGATTGCACCCCAGAATAGAGACTTCCCAAATCGTAGCCGACCGTACGCCGTTCGCACTTGTCACGACTCAACAACGTATCCGGTGCTGCACATACATTACCAAAAGCGGTGGAATCAAACGACACTCGCAGGGAATCTCCTACGGCAAGCCCTTTCCACTGCAGATGATATACGTCATCCAATTCATAGAACCACACGGCGCTGCTATCGGACGTGGTATCAGCAGGCTCACCATAATAGGGATTCTTCCAGACCTTTGAAACAGATTCGTCAAACATGCCTCTGCCATCGGAATCCTCGCCATAAACACGCAGGAGATAGCTGCTATTGAAATTACCGGAAAGGGTCAGTGACACACCGAGAGAATCGCGCCCGACACGTATGCTATCATGGTCAAGTACAAGTTCCCATTCCAGCGAGTCACCAAAGAGCGAGTCCTGCACCGCCTCAAAAAAGACCGTCATCGTGTCGGTGAGCCACAAGCTGTCGGCACCACCGAGGCAAGCCGACCCTGCACAGGTACCGAGTTCGATAACGTAAGTGCCCTCGAGATAAGTGTTGCTATCGAGACTACGTTTAATATAGCCAAGCACACCGTCTTCGCTTTGCGAAATTTTCGATACATGTGGGAGCGTATCGTTGCGAATAGCTGAAACGACCTGGGCTTGTTCAGTTTCCCAAACAAGTGGCGCTCCACTACCAGTCGTATCTACCATCGCATAGCGGATACGGTACACCGTATGCAGGGAATCGTTGCCGCCACGCGGCGGAGCCACACCCGTGATGGCCACAAGCGACGTCGCGACATCCGTCTTCGGCGAGGTAATGACGGGGGTGCGTTCGCCGATGTAGAAAATATCGGCCATGGCGGATGCGTTGCCCGCGGCATCGACACAGACGGCATCCACGTAGCACTTGCCGTGTGTGCCCACAACGGAATCAAGAGAAAAAGTCAGCGAATCGCCGTGAAGCACATTGTTCGAGACAGGTTTCCACAGGGACGGAGCCGTGCGACCACAGCCGCTTACATTATAATAGCAGCGCATGCCCGTACGATTCGTCGGAGCGTCATATTTCTCGTCTACGGCAATTGTTGCAGAGAAGGGGCCCGCGGAATCCGGATATACCAAACGAGTGCTCACGAGGCTTACGATATGCGGCGGGGTCCTGTCGACACGGAGCGTCTTGGAATGTGTATAACGGGCGGTATTGCCTGCGGCATCACGAGCAAGGGCGCGGATTGAGTAGTCGCCGTCCATGAGGCGCATGGTGGCACTCTCACGCCATGTTGCGGAAGCCGTGCCACTAGACTTGACCCATACGGAATCACCCGCGCGGTCCATCGCGGTAGTGTCGCCCACATGCACGAAATTCCATGCAACCGTCACCGGAACGCTGTCGCGGCCATTCAGCGATTCGGCAACTCTGTAAGTAATCTTCGCAAGGCTATCCCCAGTGGCATAAGCATACTGTGAATTGCGTTGCGGGCGTGTGAGGGTGGAGTAAATCGAAGTAGCTCCGGAGTCAGAGGTCACAGAAACGTTCGAAATGACGGGAGCGCTGCGGTCGACATAGAACTCGGCGAATCTCGTGGTCGTGTTCATGGAGTCGGAGGCCACGGGCCACATGTTATCCGAGATGGTGCCGCCCAAGATAATGGAATCGTAAAGGCTGAGCATCTTGCCATAGACAACCGTATCGGGCACAGCGTAGTCTGCTGCGTAGGCACGGACGCGATACAGCCCATCGCCACGGGACCTCACCGTATTAAGGGAGGAGGCATCCCACTGGATGGCGAACTCGGGCGAAATCACGTCGGCGTAGGGCCGCAATTCAGCCACCTTGGTGAAAACGGGGCTACCGGAACTACTCGCATTGCTAAACTTTTCTAAAGTGAGGCGCATCGCGAAGATGTCGGGGCCCTTTACAGAATCGCCGGTCCACGCATAGCGCACCATAAACGGCATACTATCCGGGTTCATCACGGACCGCTCGGGTTCAAGCGTGAAATCAGGTGCAGTACGGTCCACGCGGAACGGCACCTCATACGTGTTCGAATCGCCACCGGAGTTCACCGCGGCAGTGTTGCGGATGTCCGCCACGAATTTCCACAGGTAACTGCCCTCGGCAGGGTCGCTATCATGCTGGCGAGAGGCAAAGTAGGCACTCGAACTATCGTACACGAAGCCCGTCGGGCTCACGCCCGGTTGCCCAACGCGCGAAGCGTCGTACACGGAATCAATGGTCATGTCCATGTCAAGCCGTGAGAAACTGGAAGTGCCATCGGTCCTGAAGATAGTATCCTTCGCACCCTTGACGCGGAAGCCCTGATAGCCAAGCGCCGATGCGTATGATGCGAAACCCTTTATCTTGTTCAGGACAACATCACGCTGCGGCCACACCGGGTCGAGCTTGTTCGCCGTCGCCTTGAACAAGTAGTACAGACGCTGCGTATTCGAAAGCCCGATCTTGTTCACCGTAGAAATCGTCACCGTATTCTGGTTGTCCTTCTGGAGCGCGGACAAAATGGTGTAGTTGTACTTGCGGGGCTCGAAGTCGAAGCGGCCGTCCTTTTGGACGGGATGCTTCTCCAGCTGCAAGGTATCCCAGCCGCTGCCACCGGAGCGCTTGTACACCGTACAAGCATCACCCGCCAAAGGGTCCTTTGTCACATCGCATTCCCATGCAATTTCTTCTTGATAGTTGAAATTCAGACGGATTTGACGCAAACGGTGCGGCATCAAGTCGTCAATCACGAAGGAATATTTCACGATAAAGGAATCCACTACAATGTCAGGAACAGAATATCTTTCAACATGACGAATAGGAATCTTGACTGAATCGCCACTCGGACCGAGTCCGTCTACGCGTTCCCAACGGTCCAGCTTCAAGCCCACCCTAGACCAGTCAGATTCCGACTTGAATCTGAGCGGCGGCAACTTACGGAAGTCCGCGTAGTTCATCTTGCCATTTGAGGAAGCTGCCACATTGCCGAGGGAATCGTACAGACCCACCTCGCAGAGCTGCCGTTTGCCTGCACTATCAGCCTCGTAGTAGCAACCCGGTTCCACCGCCCGCAGCGCAGAGTTCGACAGAGAAAGTGCAAGGTTCACAAAAGGGCGTTCGTAAAGAAAGTCTTCCATAAGACGAATCTTACCCGACTCCTTGCCACCCAAAACTTTCGAATAGGAGAATTCCGCCGAATACAGCGTATCAAGCATGCGACGGGCCTTCGCGTTCTCGTGGGAATCGTATAAGTCGTTCACAGCAGCAAGCAAAACAGGGACATTAGCAACGGCCCCAGTAGAAGAAAACACCAAATCCTTTGCAATACAGGTCGCAGCCGAAACTGCCGTAGCAATCGCCATCGCCGTAGCTACCTCAGGAATCGGCAAGACCGATGCAACTGCTGCAGCCAATACGTTCGTAGTTGCATCTGCGAATTCTGCCCCTATATCCGCCGCCATAATTGCCCAAGTAGCCGTGTCCGTCAGCGGGTTGTATCCCCTCGCATGCAGAGCTCCCTCATAGCGGAATTTTTTCACGTCTACATCCGCACCTTTGAATGCCTTGGTGTGATCCCCGTAGCTCGACCATTCGGGAACAAGCGCCGTTCCCCTGTCCATGACTGCGACACCCCCAACTAGGCCGAAGATGAAACCAGCCAAAGCGTTCACGTAATCCGAGGACTTGTCATCCGATTCCCCGAGAAACGTCCGAGCATTGAGAACCGGCAACGCGACTTCGTCCGGAAGAAACCCCTTCAGCGGGCTAGCTACAGTATAATTTACAGGATCCGTAAAAGTCATACTGTGTTCACCACCTAAAATGCGCATCATAGGCATATCGGGAGAAACACTGTCAACCAGATTTTTCACGCCACCTGTATGGGGGTTGATGTAGTCCGTCAAAGGATCATCAGAATGGAAATCGTAGCCATCTCCCAATTTGTCAACTATAACGCTATCCACAGCAACCTGGATTTCATCTATCAGGAAAGTTCCAACAAGAGTTACAAGCCCCACTTGGACGGTAGTCGGATCAATGGCCATCGCAATGCCGATAGGCAACAGAGCGTCTTTTGCATCGCTAGCCGCTTTTTTCCCGGACTTGATTCGCTCCTTAAGCGCAAGGAGCATGTTCAACGCTTCCGTGCCCTCGTGCGGGCTGTCGAGCGTGATGAGTTTGTCCACATCTTTGTTGTAAAAACCGGATTGTACGTACTCGCGCGAAGAGACCCCTCCCATGGAATGGGAAATGATGATATTGCGGGAGGGGATGGTGCGATAGGAATATGTAACGGAATCCAACCTACGATTGCGCAACGAGTCCTGCCCACCGGCCCTTACTTCCTGTGCTTCCTCAATAAGCGAACGACGAATAGAACAGTTATTATTCCCTTTCCAGGTCCTGTCGCCGATTTCGTGTGCGTTATGAGCAGGGGATTCCGCAGGGTTCGCAAAGGAACGCTGGATATAGACATATTCTGAACCGTATTGCACCGTATCTTCGAACACTGCGGAATCCAGCCAATAAGTAAGTTTTTTTGCAGCGTCGTCATTGTAATCTTTACTAGAATCAGGATTGAACGTAAAATCATAGGCCCCCAACATCCCAACAGCACCTCCCAAGCGCCAACTAAAGGAATCCGGCATCGCTGCATAGTTCTTCGCCATTGAGGAAGCATCCTTTATGGAGTCATTACACTTACTTTCAAAGCCTTCACCTTCGGGAGCTGCTCCATGAATGAGGACTACATTGTAGCGCTCTAGCGTTTCCATCGGCTTCGCGGCAGATAACACCACACAATAACTGGCCAAAGCGATGGCCAGCACAATAATGCTACGCATAAAATTTCCTTTTTTAGTTACTTTGTTACTATTAAATCCTCAGAAGAATAACCTATCGATACTCCCATGGAATCAATGAAATTATTGTATTCTATTCGTACGGGCGAATCAGGCGTTCCCAATGGTTTCAAATAATGAATAAAAGTTCCGTTTAGGGGATTAGGTTTACCATCAATCATCTTGGTTGGATGCTTTATCGTAAACATATTTCCCCGTATTTCTAAAACATTTTCAGTATATATAGACCAACTAGCATCATCCCAAATTAATGAATCCATCAAACCATCTTTTCCATATTCATAAATTCCATATCTCTTCTCATCATACAACGCTTTCAAGCACACGGCCTCCCCGTCAATGTACGTAATGTCGTCACACCCATCAAGCCAAGCATATTCCCCTGTAAATTCTAATTTCTTCACAATTCCAGTAGCCGTGTCTAAAACAGCAACAGGGCATTCTCTTAATTCCATCTTCAGCAATACATTCCCACCAATCCACGGACGCCCATATTTTCCGCAATTGCACTCACACGGAGCCTCACAATTCCATTTCCGAACAACTCTAGGTTTCTCGCCAATTCGCCAAAAACCAAATTCACCATCAATATTAGAGAACAAAGCTGAAGAATCGTGAAAATACCCATCAACAACACTTATACGTCCTTCAACTGTGTCTCCCCATAGAGGGCTCTGCTTTTTTCTATAGTTCACTAGGAATATGCCCGGATTCATCGTTCCCTTATCACAGTATTCCCAAGGATTACAATCATCATCCCAAAGTTCCCATCCCCGCCGATTCTGCATAATTGCCAAGGAATCATCTATAATGGCAACGAGATATCCATTCGTGCGATTTTTATCCACGACAAACCGTTCCTCATCGTCCAAAAGCCCACACCCCCACATGCAAATACACGCTACTACCAGCGCCATAGCAATCCAAGGTCTTTTTTTCAGGAACGGCATAAGAATCCCTTTTCAACAGTTCACAAACTGATGTGATTTTTGTCACACGTAAATATATCCAAAACTTTGTACAAAGTCAAGACAAATTTGAAAGATAATTTTAACAAACGATTAGGTCTCAGATGGCCACGCCACCGAGCGCTCCAAGCTCAAATCCGGCCAAGGCGTTCACGTAATCCGAGGACTTGTCATCCGATTCCCCGAGAAACGTCCGAGCATTGAGAACCGGCAACGCGACTTCGTCCGGAAGAAACCCCTTCAGCGGGCTAGCTACAGTATAATTTACAGGATCCGTAAAAGTCATACTGTGTTCACCACCTAAAATACGCATCATGGGCATATCCGGTGTAACCTTTTTGACCAAGTCATTCACGCCACCGGATTTATTAGGGTCGATATAATCCACCAAGGGGTCGGAAGAATGATAATCGTAGTCCTCGCCCAATACATGCAATATAACGCTATCAACAGCCACCTGCACAGCATCGATAAGATACGCGTTCACGAGACCCACAAAGCCTACTTGAGCAAATGTCGGATCAAGCAGCAACTCAAGACAAAATGCCCAAAGCGCATCGGATGCAACATCCGCCACCTTCTTTCCCGACTTAACTCGCTCTTTCAAAGCAAGCAACATATTAAGCGATTCCGTACCCTCGTGCGGGCTGTCGAGCGTGATGAGTTTGTCCACATCCTTGTTGTAGTAGTCGGCCTGTACGTACTCGCGCGAAGAGACGCCTCCCATGGAATGAGAGATGATGATGTTGCGGGAGGGGATGGTGCGATAGCGAGCAGCGATATCCGTTCGCAAAGAATCCAATGGTCCCGAGCCACCAGCCCTCACTTCCTGGGCTTCCTCAATAAGCGAACGGCGAACGGAACAGTTATTGTCACCTTTCCAGGTCCTGTCGCCGATTTCATGGGCATTGTGGGCAGGGGTCTCTGCCGGGTTCGCAAAAGAACGTTGAAGATATATGTAAGGAGAAGCGAACAGGTTCGTAGAATCCATGAAGACTTTTCCATTGCGGTATTGAAAATCCTCAAAAACGGCTGAATCCAGCCAATAGGTGAGTTTCTTCGAAGCCTTTACATTGTACTCCGAATCGTCACTGGAATCAGGGTCAAACGTATCACCATACGCACCAAGCATTCCGACCGCACCTCCCAAGCGAGAACCAATCGTAGAATCTAATTTAGTGATATTGTTAGAAGCTATTGCGGAAGCTTCATGTATTGGGCCTCCACATTCGTTTTTAAATCCCTCTCCCTCCGGTGCAGCACCATGAACAAGAATCACGTTATAGCGGCTTAGAACCTCCATCGGCTTTGCGGCAGACAATATCCCACAATAGCAGGCCATAATCATGGCCTGCACGGCAATATTACGCATAAATGTTTCCTTTAGTTACTTTGTTACTATCAAATCCTCGGAAGAATAACTTATCGAAGATCCAGTAGAATCAACGAATGAATTATACTTCAACCACGTTTCAGGATAACTTTCGAAATCAAAACCATTTTTCTCAATCAGGGCAAGCCTATCACCAAAATCATATGCATGGTCATTTTTATCAAATGAACTTGCCTTCATTTTCACTGCATTCCCAAAAAATTCAGATGGATCAAAAAGCATCCATTCACCCTTTATCAGAGAATCTACTATTCCATCTTTTTTTTCGAAATCAATTTCACACAACCTATCACCACGTTGACGTAAGCACACAACATCCCCGTCAATGTACGTAATGTCGTCACACCCATCAAGCCAAGCATATTCGCCAATAAACTCCAGTTTACTCACAACACCTGTAGCTGTATCCAAGACAGCAAAGGGACAATTTTGGGCTCCCTCTAGCAAAACATTACCCTTTTCCCATGGGCGAACATTCTGAATATTCTTTCCTCCATTACAATCTTTGGACCATTTCATTTCCCCTCGAACATCAATAGACTCGCGAATTTTCCAAAATCCAAATTTATTTTCATCATTATAAAAGAAAATCGTTGAATCATAAGCAAGACCATTCATTATGTGATAAATGCCCTTTGCGGTGTCCCCCCAATAAGGCAACTGTTTACTTCTATAATTCACAAGAAAAATACCATGATTCATCGTACCTTTGTCACATGTTTCATTATAGTCGCAACTTTCTGCATGTTCTTCCCATCCTCTAGAATTTTTTAAAATAGCCAAAGAATCATCAAGAATCGCGACCATCGTGCCACCAGTTCTCACATCATCAACAGCCGTAGTCGTCTCTTCATCAAACAGTCCGCACCCCCACATGCAAACACATGCAAGTGCAAACACAAAGGCCGCGACCAGTCTACATTTTCCAATCATGAGCAATTTATCTTTACATTTTTCTTTCATATGGGCGCCGATGTGATTTTCGTCACACGTAAATATATCCAAAACTTTGTACAAAGTCAAGACAAATTGAAAGATAATTTTAAGAAAAGACTGGATTTTTATTTGCATTCAGTTCGTGTCAAATAATGGCTCCGCAATTCAGCCTACACCAATCCACGGCACCCACCACCCAGCAAGCAACCCCACCTCCCGCAAGTTTTTTAAACAACTCTATACGCTACTTATCGTTTTTTTTCTCCTGTTGCAAGCTAGATTTCTAACAACCTTATTCAACAAAAACAACTACCTATTCCCCTTGGCCCGGTTATGCGACTTGCAGAGCATCTCGCAGTTGGCCCGGTCGGTGGCGCCGCCTTTGCTCCAAGCGGTCACGTGGTCGGCATCCATATCGGCAAGTTTCCAAATTTTATTCTTGTTCGCATTGTCGGACATGGCACAATAAGGGCAGTTGGAATGTCCATTTTCTTGGGCTTCATTCGTCTGCTTTTGATAAGCAGCCTTTTTCGTTCGTTCATCAAAAACACGGATATTTAATAGCGACTTATCTTCTTCGCCACCGAGAACATATTCAAAGATTCCTCTATTATTCGTTACAAAATCATCAGCAAGAAGATCTTCTACTCGTTTCCAGACTTCATCGGTGTTGTAGCCATTTGTATGGAACTTTTCGTAAAGACGTCCCCACTCCAAGCCACGCATTTCAGAAGTCGTTTCCTTGAATGTGGCATCAATCCAGTCAATAATCGTATCAAAATAAGTTTTGATTTCGTTAATATCCGCATCGTTACGATGCATGCTCATATATTGTTCGACGCTCTGCGAATTACGGGCGGCAACCCATTCCAAAGCAGTGCGCAGATAATCCTGACGATTTGCGCACCCCGAAACATAATCGGACCAAACGTTGATTTTAGGACTGTTGGAATTCGAGAATTGTTCCTTCGCCTTGGTCACAAAGGAACCCGAATAAATGGCATTCAAAAGTTCCTGTTCATTCAGCGGAACCCCCGCTATATTGATGGTCTTGAACCATTCCTTGATTTCAGTCTCTTCACCCTCGCAAATATAGACAAGCAATTTCGTATTATTGATTTTCTGCTGAATTTCGTCGTTAAGCCCGGCAAAATACTGCTCCATTCCATTTCCATCTTTTATTGCAAACTTGCCTGTAACAAAACGACCGATAGAAGTAATTCGCTGTTGACCATCGAGAATTTCAAGTTTACCATCGGGGCGGCGATTGAAGTAAATAAGGCCCAGCGGATAGCCTTTCAAAATAGAATCGATAACTGCGACATCCTTCTTACCGTCGGCGTAGATGTAATTGCGTTGATATTCCGGCTGGATAACAAGATTACCATTCAATCCATACAAGCCTTTATTTTCAAGGGTATTATAGACAAAACCCTTACAAATTTGTTCAATGGTGAAATCGGTTTGAAGTTCGGTTTTCATTTTGAAAGGTCTCCTATTTTTTATTCTTTATAAGAATTCTTGCATACACTTTTTTCCCGTTTATATACGGATAGCCAAAATTGTACTCATCAATTTTAGTTGTCACCATTTGCCCTAAAATTTCAAACTGATCTGGGCAATATTTATCCAGGAATGTTATTGGAACACCCATTACACCTTCATAATCACAAGGTATCGCATCAGTAAAAGGGACGTCGATTGCTTCATAATTATCATATTTGGGATAACCATTCCCTCTCACTTCTTTATGTTTTGAGTGCTTAATGTTTTGAGCAATGGTATTAAGTTCTAAAGGTTGATGCCGCCTGCCATGTTCTAAATTCGTAAGCCATAAACAGTTATTCGTTGCCACAACGCGATTGCCGTTTTCATCAATACGAGCTTCCGTTCCATAAAGTTCGTAACCATCAGGAACAATGAATCCAGAAATCCACCGTCCCATACCATTACCAAGCCACACTTTATTATTCTTAATTTGTAAGAAAATCTCTTTGTAGGAAATCGCGTTTATATTCCCAATAATCAAAAACTGCTTTTGGCTATTAATCAGCCATGTAAAGAACTCCTTGAAAAGCGAAAAAGGAGGATTTGTTATTATGATGTCGGCCTCTTCCTTGAGTTTTTGAACTTCTTCACTTCTAAAATCACCATCGCCTTCCATGTAGTTCCATTTCAAGTCGTCGATATTGATTTTTCCATCAGCATTTTCATCTTTCGTCAGCGTGAAAATCTTCCCCTTGATTTTCGTCTTATCCATACTGAACAAAGGATTTTCCGTTTCGAATAATGTTGGCTGCCAATCCCAGTCCACGTTCTTGCTTTCAATGGCGTAGCTCGTACTTATGAGTTTCTTGAGTCCAAATGTCTCAAAATTCTGCGCAAAGAACTTTGTAAAGTTGCTCCATTCAGGATCATCACAAGGCAAAAGAATTGTCTTATCGCGGAACACATCAGGATTGTATTCGAGATACGCATTTATCTCTTTTTGTATGTCGGCATATTGGGTATAGAACTCGTCATTCTTGTTCTTTTTGGCCTTGTGCAGGAATTCGGCGTTGGGCATCGTCTAGTCTCCATTCGGGAGCATCGCCCTGATTCACGCACAATCAAATTTTCGCCGAACAAAAAGGCGTGAAGTTGAATGCACTTGTCGTTTCGAGGCTCTCGACTGCCTACCAGAAACAAGCGCAAACAACTCACGCCCCAATACGGGCGACAGAACGCAACGCACGAGAATGCCACACCGGTCACTTCGGCAAGCTCAGTGACCTTACACCAGCAATCCGCCTATGCGGTTTGTCGAAATACACCCGGACGCACTATACAGGATATAGCACGCCAAAGCATATAAGCGTGAGCGTCTGTCTCATTCTCTCTGGTACGAAACTGTCGAGATTTCGAAACGAGAACGAGAGCAAAAGCTCATAAAAATGTCTATGGGAAAATATACTTTATTTTAAACAGAACGTAGTTGTCCCAACAAAAAAAGCCGGGGCGTTGCGGGGGCGGCGTCTGAGCCCCCGCTAGAAGGGGTAGCGGGAGACCCGGCCGGGGCTCCCGCGAGGGGGAGGCATCCCCCACCTGATTCAGTCTTTAAGTCAAGAAAGCCCGATCTTGTTCACCGTAGAAATCGTCACCGTATTCTGGTTGTCCTTCTGGAGCGCGGACAAAATGGTGTAGTTGTACTTGCGGGGCTCGAAGTCGAAGCGGCCGTCCTTTTGGACGGGATGCTTCTCCAGCTGCAAGGTATCCCAGCCGCTGCCACCGGAGCGCTTGTACACCGTACAAGCATCACCCGCCGAGGGATCCTTCGTCACGTCGCATTCCCATGCGATTTCTTCTTGGTAGTTGAAGTTCAGGCGGATTTGGCGCAAGCGGTGCGGCATCAGGTCGTCCACCACGAAGGAATACTTCTTGATAAACTGGTCCACAGTGATGTCGGGAACAGGATATCGTTCCACGTGGCGGATGGGGACGCCCTTCGGATTATCGCCACCACCTGGCTTGAGTCCATCCACGCGCTCCCAGCGGTCCACCTTGATTCCCATCCTGGACCAGTCGGATTCCGACCTGAACTTCATCGGCGACTTGCGGAAACCCGCATAGTTCATCTTGCCGTTCACGGTCGCAACCACGTTGCCTAGGGAGTCGTAAAGGCCCACCTCGCAGAGCTGCGCCTTGCCCGCGCTGTCAGCCTCATAGTAGCAGCCCGGCTCAACAGCCCGCAACACCGAATCCGATACGGAAAGGGCTAGGTTCACGAAGGGTTTCTCGTAGAGGAAGTCTTCCATGAGTCGGACTTTGTCGGTCTCGTTGCCGCCCAGGACCTTCGGATAGGAGAACTCCGCAGAATACAGCGTGTCGAGCATGCGGCGCGCCTTGGCGTTCTCGTGGGAATCGTAAAGATCGTCCATAGCCTCGAGCAAGGTCGGCAATAGTGCCGCGGCAAGGACCGATGCATTTGCAATAGAGGATGATACCATCAAAGCGTTGTTCACAACTGGAATTGGAAGGAACGCCTGAGCAAGCAAACTCGCATGCGCGGCAGCGAACGCTGCGCCAATTGCCTCGTAAGTCATTTTGTCCGTCAGCGGGTTGTATCCCCTAGCGTTCGCGGCACCCTCATAGCGGGCCTTTTTTACATCCGCATCCGCGGCATTGAACGCTTCGGTGTTATCACCATAGCTTGACCACTCGGGCACGAGGGCCGTGCCCCTGTCCATGACGGCGACGCCGCCGGCAAGCCCAAACACGAATCCGGCCACGGCGTTCACGTAGTCCGTAGACACATCATCGGATTCACCGAGGAATGTCCATGCATTGAGGATTGGCAGCAGATACTGGTCCGGAATGAGTCCCTTCACCGGGCCGCTGACAGTGTATTTTTCGGGGTCCGTGAACACCATGCTGTGCTCGCCGCCCAGGATACGCATCATGGGCATATCCGGTGTAACCTTTTTGACCAAGTCATTCACGCCACCGGATTTATTAGGGTCGATATAATCCACCAAGGGGTCGGAAGAATGATAATCGTAGTCCTCGCCCAATACATGCAATATAACGCTATCAACAGCCACCTGCACAGCATCGATAAGATACGCGTTCACGAGACCCACAAAGCCTACTTGAGCAAATGTCGGATCAAGCAGCAACTCAAGACAAAATGCCCAAAGCGCATCGGATGCAACATCCGCCACCTTCTTTCCCGACTTAACTCGCTCTTTCAAAGCAAGCAACATATTAAGCGATTCCGTGCCCTCGTGCGGGCTGTCGAGCGTGATGAGTTTGTCCACATCCTTGTTATAAAAACCGGATTGCACATATTCGCGAGACGACACACCTCCCATGGAATGGGAAATGATGATATTGCGGGAGGGGATTACACGATACTGGTCATTACTAGAATTACGCAACGTTCTTAAATTTGTCTGTCCACCAGCCCGCACCTCCTGAGCCTCCTCAATAAGCGAACGTCGAACGGAACACTTGTTGTCACCTTTCCATGTCCTGTCACCTATTTCATGGGCATTGTGGGCAGGGGTCTCTGCCGGGTTCGCAAAAGAACGTTGAAGATATATGTAAGGAGAAGCGAACAGGTTCGTAGAATCCATGAAGACTTTTCCATTGCGGTATTGAAAATCCTCAAAAACGGCTGAATCCAGCCAATAGGTGAGTTTCTTCGAAGCCTTTACATTGTACTCCGAATCGTCACTGGAATCAGGGTCAAACGTATCACCATACGCACCAAGCATTCCGACAGCACTTCCCAAGCGAGAACGGATTGTTTTGTCTAATTTGGTGATGTTGTTATAAGCTATCGCGTAAGCATTATGTATTGTGCCACTGCATTCGCTTCCAAACCCCTGGCTTTCTGGAGCTGCGCCATGGACCAAAACCACATTGTAGCGATTCAATGTCTCCATCGGTTTCGCAGCAGACAATACCCCACAACAGCAGGCCACAACAATGGCCAGCACGGCAATATCACGCATAAGTGTTCCTTTTTTTGCTACCTTGTTACAACCAAATCCTCAGATGAATAGCCAACAGAAACCCCAGCCGAATCAAAAAAAGCGTTTCCACTCATCCAGGTTTCTGGATATTCATCAAAAAGAAATCCTTGGCTATTTATTAACGTTAATCGATCAAAATCATGAGCACGGTCCTCTTTATTCAACGAATAAACTTGTATTCTAATAGCATTTCCATAAAATTTAGGCGGATATCCCATCATCCACTTCGACTCCATCAACGAATCAACTGAAAAACCATTTTTTTCAAAATCAATTTCACAATATCCACTTCCTCGTTGACGAATACATACAACATCCCCATCAATGTACGTAATGTCGTCGCAACCTTCCAGCCACGCATAATCGCCCGTAAATTCCAATTTCCTCACATTGCCTGTCGCCGTATCTAGTACAGCATAAGGGCAACCATCTTGCTGCACCATTTTCAGCAATACATTTCCCTCAGTCCAAAGACGGCCATATTTTTCACGATTACATTCGCACGGAGCTTCGCAATTCCATTTCCGAACAACCCTAGGCTTTTCGCCAATTCGCCAAAAACCAAATTCATCATCGGCATTGGAAAACATAGCCGACGAGTCATGATAATAACCATAAACAATACTTATACGACCCTCAACAGTGTCACCCCATAAAGGGCTCTGCTTTTTTCTATAGTTCACCAGGAATAAGCCCGGATTCATCGTTCCCTTATCGCAGTATTCCCAAGAATTACAATCATCATCCCAAAGTTCCCATCCTCGCAAATTCTCCATAACCGCCAAAGAATCATCTATAATGGCAACGAGATATCCATTCGTGCGATTTTTATCCACGACAAACCGTTCCTCATCGTCCAAGAGCCCACACCCCCACATGCAAATACACGCAACTACCAGCGCTATAGCAATCCAAGGTCTTTTTTTCAGGAACGGCATAAGAATCCCTTTTCAATAGTCCGCAAACCGATGTGATTTTTACCACAAAAAGATATCCAAACTTTTATACAAAGTCAAGCTAAATTGAAAGGAGGCACGTGCCCCGAGCCTCGAACCCCGAGCCTAATACTGGTTCAGGTACTTGACGTAGTCGCAGAGCTTGATGCCCGGCGGGAGGGCGCTCTTGTCGAAGCGGACCATGCGGACTTCGGCAGGTTTGCCGATGAAGCGGGCCAGAATTTCGAAGTTGTCCTGAGTTTCCCACACGGCGGCATCCATGACAACTCCATCGCCGCAGTCTGTTTCGCCCGTGCTGTTGCCAATGCCCGAAATGCGGGAGTTCTGCTTGAGCAGGCGCGTATAAACTTCGGGAGCGACACCCAGGTGGTTCGATGCCGACGAGGAATCGTACACTACCACATGCACCTCGCGGAACTGCTTCTTGGAATCGAATACGACCGTATAGCGATGCATGTACGGCGCGACATAGAAGGATTCCTGCCATACGTTATCCGCAACAGGGCGGAAATTGGAGATGGAATACCTCTTGAAGAACTCGCGCGGGGTGGCGCCATAGCGAACAAGGTAATGCCCAAGCATCGTGGAGAAGTCGTGCGTTGTCGCGGGTTCCATCGACTGGCGGAGGCTATCGACGGCGCGGTTCAAATCACTGGCGAGCCCGGCATTGTTCGTCTCGACCACCACCGGTTTCTTGACCTTGGTTTCTTGGATGCGCTGGGCGATATCGGGGTATTCCGGAT
Organism: uncultured Fibrobacter sp.; assembly: GCA_946405515.1. GTDB lineage: Bacteria > Fibrobacterota > Fibrobacteria > Fibrobacterales > Fibrobacteraceae > Fibrobacter. The sequence goes on from CAMJHM010000001.1 coordinate 27,374, forward strand.
CGCGAGCCATGATTTCCTGGAACTGGTTGCGGGCCAAATCAAAATCGCGGCCGTTGAGGTAGGCAAGGCCAAGGGCCTCGCGCAGCGGGAGGTTTTCGGGATAACGTTCCACCAGCGGTTCAAGGATTTCGCAGGCGACCTTCGCCCTGTCACGCGGAGTCAGCTGGGTGCCCATGCCGCCCACAGGCGACTGCTTTTCGCCGATGGTCGCCACGGCCATGCGGGCCGGGTTGAAATCCGGACGGATGGCCAAAATGCGCTGGTAAATCTTCTCGGCAGAATCGAAGTGCCCCTTGTATTCTTCCAAATAACCTTTCAGCAAAAGCAGGCGGACGTTCACCGGATACTGCGAGAGCGCATAGTCCACAAGCAAAGCGCAACTGTCCAAAATGCCCTGGGAATGGTACATGCCCGCAAGCAGTTCAAAAGCTTCCGAGGATTTACCGAACGAAAGGCTCACGGCGGCGTGGGCCTCGGCGAACGCCTCGTTTACACGGGAATGTTCGGCAAGCAACTTGGCATACCAGAGGCGAGCCTCGTACAAGGCCGGGGCCTTGTCACAGGCGATACGGGCCAGTTCCAGCGACGCATTGGTATTGCCGACGGCGTAGGCCTTGCGGCTATCCATATAGGCAGCCACGCCCGAGCCGGGGAAACGCCCCTGGATTTTTGCGACCAGCATGTTCATGCGGCTCTGCTGGGCTTCCGTGAGGGTGTCCATTTCAAATAAAGTATTGGCCTCGCCCCACACCGCCGGTATGCAGTCGGGGTACAGCATCACGATTGCCTCGTAGATGTCGTAGGCGGCTTTCAGCGAACCAGAACGGGAAAGCTCCGTTGCACGGCGCAGTTCAGCCTGCGTCTGGACGGGGAGCGAAGACACGCCCTTCTGGAAATCCGGGGTGTCGCCCAGCATCAAAGACGTGCCAGCCGGGAGCCCGAAGGGGACCCCTTCGACTGTGACCTTGGACGGGCCGTAGATGTCGAAAAAGTAATAGCCAACGAACGCGATTGCCGCGCCGACACACATAACCAGGAATAAGTAGGCAGCCCTTCGGGCAAATGCCGACGGAGTAGACATTACAGCTCCAGGAAGTCCACGAGTTTTTCTTTATGCTCTTTGCTCTTCTGCAATTTACGGAGGGTCTTGTTCTTAATCTGGCGCACCCGCTCGCGGCTGAGTTTCAGGTCTTCGCCAATATCCTTGAGAGTCGTATCCTCAATGGTATCCAGGCCGTAGAACATGCGCAGAATTTCTTCTTCGCGCTGCGGCAAGGACGACAGCGTCTCCTGGATGAGCTTGCGGCGCTCGTCGCGCTCGAGGTCCTCGTCCTGGTTGCCGTCAGAACCGAGCACATCCATGAGGGTGCTCACCGAATCCGCACTGCTGGAGCCACCACCGGCATCGTCGCCGATCGGGGCGTCCAAAGAAATGTCGACGATTTTTTCCATGACCTCGACGATATCCCTCTCGTACGGGGCAAATTCTTCCATCGCGATGGTCTTCTCGTAGTCACCGCCGTTCTGCATCAACGCACGCTTGAAGCGGTTCACGAGGGCAAGCTTGTTCGGCGGAATGCGGACCGCGCCCACCTGTTCGAACAGCGCCTTCTGGATGGACTGGCGGATCCACCACACGGCATAGCTGATGAACTTGACATCCTTGTCCATGTCAAAGCGCTTGGCAGCCTTGAACAGGCCGAGATTGCCTTCGTTAATCAAATCCAAAAGGGAAAGACCGCGGCCCTGGTACTTGCGCGCAACGCTGACCACAAACCGCAAATTGCCTCGGATAAGGCGTTGCAGTGCGGACTTGCGAATCTCTTCCGTCTCTCCAGTCTTGATGATCTTCAACAACGCCGATTCCTCCTGCGGAGTCAGCGTAGGATACCTATTCAAGTCCCGGAAGTATAGCGCTTCGTTAAAATCACTCATGGAATACACACCTATCAATCCCTCGGGCAAAAAACCGTCGGTCAAACAAATATGGTTTTTTACTCCCGTTTCGTCAAATTGAACAGTTTATCGTAAGGGTAAATTCCCGAATTGTGACCATCGCTAAAGGATAGTCCCGCAGCATACCGACCGATGGATTGAATCCTTGTAAGTTTTATGTCCGCAGGAACTGTGGAATCGTCCAAAAGTTTTTCTCCCGTATGCTCATCGACGCACAACGCGCAGGGGCATGCGAGGCGAAGTTCGCGAATGCCGCATGCACCGCGAGTCCCGTCGCTCCATTCAAAACCGAGTTTCCCGTCCTTCGTCCTGAAAATCTTCTTGGGCTGAATCATGCGTCCTCCACCGGAAGTTGTTCAAACTCGTAGTTGAAGCTCTTGAGCACACCATCACCTTCGGATGCGAACATCGAAAGTGTGCGCACCGTAGCATCGGCCGCCTGCATGAACGCCTTCGCCGATTCGGAGTTCGGGTAGCGGAGCACCGCAGGGGTTCCTTCGTCGCCACAGCCCGCCACCGCAGGTTCCAGCGGCACCTTTGCAATCAATGGCACACCCCAGCTCTTCGCGATGCGTTCGCCACCGCCTTCGCGGAAGATATTGTGGTGCTTGCCGCACTGGTCGCAAATGAAGTAACTCATGTTCTCGACCACGCCCACCACGGGTACGCCCACCGAATCGAACATCGCAAGCCCCTTGCGGCAGTCGGCGAGAGCCACCTCCTGCGGAGTCGTCACCACGACGGCACCGGCCATCGGGCAGTTCTGCGTGAGCGTAAGCTGGATGTCGCCCGTTCCTGGAGGGAAGTCCACCAGCAGGTAGTCAAGCTTGCCCCACCGCACATGGTGGATAAAGTGCTGAATCATCTGCGAAACCATCGGTCCGCGCCAGATGGTCGCCTTGTCGGAGTCGGCGAACATGCACATGCTGACGATGCTGATACCGCCCTTCGCCTCGACAGGCGCAATCGTATTGTCGTCAAAAACTTCGGGAGCGCGGTCGATGCCGAACATGAGCCCCATGCTCGGGCCATAGATGTCGGCATCCAAGATTCCCACTCGGGCACCCGAGAGACTGAGCGCCATCGCGAGGTTCGCCGTCACGGTGGACTTGCCCACGCCGCCCTTGCCGCTCGCGACCGCGACCACATGCGACACCTCACCGATGTAGGAAACCTTCGGAGCCTGCGTTGCGGCGTTGCCACCATCTACACGGCCCTGCGCCGTGAACGTCACGTTCACCTCGCTTGCGCCGAGGCTCTTGACGATAGCGATGCACTGGTCCTTGAACTGGTCCCGGATGGGGCATGCCGGGGTCGTGAGCCGCAGGTCGAAGCTCACCTTGTCACCCTCTATCTTCAGGTTCTGAACAAAGTTCAGTTCCACGATGTTCTTGTGCAGGTCCGGATCTTGGACCGCACGCAAGGCACTTAAGATATTTTGTTCGTTCAGTTGCATAATCACCCCGAAAACTTAGGCATTCTCAAGAGATGCGTCATGCAAGGCGGCCATTCCTCTTCGTAGTGGCTCACCAGGATGATGGTCGTCTCTGTCGAAAGCAGTTGCAGCAGGTTAAAGAGTTTCTCGCGGTATTCGCCCTTGAGCCCCTGCGTGGGTTCGTCGAGCAGCAGCACCTCGGGCGGACGAATAGCGGCTCGAGCCATGAGCACAACACGCTTGTCGATAGGCGAAAGGTTGCGGAAGCGAGCATGCACATCCGAAAAGCCAAGGTACTCAAGCCACTCCTTCGCCTTCGCGCGTTCTTCCCAGGTGGTGTTCTCCGCCTTGCAGAGGTTAGCGGTAAAGCCCGTGCAAAGCACCTCGGAAAGGTCCAGGTCTTCGCGGTACTGGAGCGCAAGTTCAGGAGAGAAGAACCCGAGTTTCGCCTTGTGGTCCCAGATGTTGAGGCCGTGCCCCGGACGTTCTCCTAACAAAGTAATGTCATTCTTGTAGATTTGCGGATGGTCGGCCGTGAGCATCCCGAGGAGCGTACTCTTGCCGGCACCATTCTCGCCCATCACCGCCCAGTGTTCGCCCTTGCGCACCGTCCAGTTGAGGTTCTTGAGCACCGTCGTGTCACCGAATTGGACGTTGACGTTTTTGAGGTCAAAGAGGACCATGCCGCTTTGACCAGCGGAGATTGCCGCATCCCTGCGGTCCTCGCAATGACAATCTTTCGCCTCTCGTTTCAAATCAACTATCTCGTAGTCCTTCAGTTCGGCCTTCGTGTACTTGGGTTTCGCGGCGGCACTCGGGAGTTCTCCTGCATACTGCGTAAAGGTCTTTTCCGCATAAACGAACGCAGGTATTTCGGGCAGCAGTTCGTCTTCGCGGGCAAGGCGTACGGCAAGGCGCACGCCGGGCCGTTTCGACAAGTCCACCACACTCGCGGCCAAGTGGCTGCGGAATTCCGGATCGAGCCCTCCGAACAAGTCGTTGAAGTAAATCCATTCCGGATTTTCCATCCACATGCGCGCAAGCAGCACACGGCGCAGTTCGCCGTTCGAAAGGCTCAGCAACTTGCGGTCCAGGATTTCCGGCAAAAGTTCCGTAATCGAAAGCGCCTCATCCAATTTCTCGGGATCGGTCTCCGGCCACGCCATATCGTCGATGTAGCGGTCCGTCTGCAAAAAGAACTTCTTTTTCAAAAGCAGGTGCCGCACCAACGGAGCTTCCTCGTCGTGCAGGCTGATGAACCGCTGCTGGAAAAACGGGGCGAGCGCATGCTGGATTTTCCGCTGCATCGCTTCCGACATCGTGGAGACATTTTTCTGCTGGTTCAAAAAATGAGTAATGACCCTATCCAAGTCCTCGCCCTCGGTGCTGAAAATCTGCACCTGCGGGAACATCTCAATCAGGGCCTCAAAACGCTTAAATTCCATAATATCAAATATAGAAAACGGGTCTATGCGGTGCCACCCTCGAATTTTCATCTCATCAAACAACCCATAAAGAAAAACACCTTTCTGCGATGCAGAAAGGTGTTTGTTTTTGGAGGAGTAATGTTCTTATCTAGAACTTATTAAAGAAATCCCATGTAGTCTGCGGAACCCAAGACTGCTGCTGGCCCGGATCCTTGTGGTCCCAGATGTGGCCGCCGTTCTGCGTGCACCAGCGAACCGGGAAGCGTTCCTCGACAGTCGTATAGTCGTAGCACACGTGCGGGCCGTTTCCGCCGTATTCCTGAGCCTTTTCGTTCTTGGCCTTGCCGCCTTCGGAGTTGAGTTCCAAGATAATGTCTCGCGCGGCACGTCCCATTTCCGGGCGGCACAAGTCATCTTGCAAGCCGAGCACACCCATCCAACCGACACCCATTTTCTTGCGTTCCGGGAGCCAGATGTTGCGTTCGGCGGTCTCGTACACGGCCACGGCGCGGAGCACTTCCTGGTGGTTCCATGAAAGTCCGTTACTGAACATGGAGCCGTAGCTAAAGCCTGTCGAGAACACGCGGCTAGAGTCAATGCAGAAGTTACCTTCGAGATAAGCGAGAAGTTCATCGAAAAGCGTGTAGTCATCCTGAGCCCACGGGGCCTGGTTTCCGTTGCCCTCGGGGGCGACGAAGATGACAGTCTCATCCTTGTCAAACTGCTTCAGACCATAATAGCCTTCGTCCTGCACGCCGCCGGCCCAGCCGCCCATGCACTGCATTCCGAAAATGAGTTTGTATGGTTTGTTCTTGTCGTAGCTCTTGGGGATATCGATGCGCACGGTGCGCGTTCCCTTGCTCCACTTGAATTCGATGTAGGGCTTGTCGCCACGGTACTTGTAGTCGAGCTTGGTGTCTTTACCGCAACCGCTACTGGGAACGGGGTCGTTCTTTAAGCCCCAACCGTAAGCATACTGCGGTTGTGGCGGCGCAGGCTTTTTCAAGACGAGCGTCAAGTTCGTATCTAAATTGGTCAGATGAACAGTGAGTGTATCGTAGCCATTCGCAATCACGCGAAGGTCGTCGTTGTCACCCACTTTGAGTAAAGCCCGTGCGCGGGCCTTTTCGCCGAATGTGGCGGAAAAGCTCCCGTCGGCAGTGAACCTGAAGTTCTTTTGAGCATTACCGACCTTGACGCGGGCAAAGTAAGTACCCCTAGCCTTGATAGATGCTTTCATGTCTACCGTTCCCGTGCCGTACAGGGTCTCGTCGAGCAGGCGGTTGCCCACCATGTCGTAGACCTGCACACGAACCGGGCTGCCTGAACTCTGGGAGAACGAAAGCACCCCATTGTTCACGGACAAATACCCCACAGGTCGCGATACCGCAAGCCCCTGGAGCGAATCTGTCAGATTTCCTCCAACAGAAACGGCCGGATCCTGCGGACCGACCGACCCTGGTGTCACGGAAGAATCCTGATTCCCCCCAGGATTCGGCGATGTCGCCTCGTCCTGGTGGAGGGTAAACGATCCCGTCGCATCGGTTTCCGCACGGAGGCCCTTGCCCAAAAGAGTGACCGAAGCCTTTTCGATAGCCTTGCCACTTTCGTCATTGACCTTGCCGGTTACGGTGAACGCACTCGCCTCAACTGCCGAGAGAGCAACAGAGAAAACGAGCGACACAGCTATTGCTAGTGTACTTTTCATACCAAAACATCCTCATATTGCCAATATTCCTCATATTGCCTTATCAAGATATCCTCATAATGCGGGAAACGTCACACCCCCGGCGAATTTATCATGGACAATAAATCCACGGCAAAAAGTTTACAAACGGCAAGAAAAGAATTATCTTGTTTGCGTGAACCCTATCTTACAAAAAGCTGTTCAAAACGAGCGAATTACCCCCGCCGAGGCGCTCGACCTGCTGAAGAACGCCCCGTGGACCGAGGTCGCAAAGACCGCCGATGCCGTGCGCAGGCGCATGCACCCCGACAACCGCGTAGGTTATACCGCCTTCCGCATCGTGAACTACACGAACGTCTGCGAAGTCACATGCAGTTTTTGCAGTTTTTGCAGGCCGGCACATAGCCCCGAAGCCTACGTACTTAGCTTGGACGAAATCCGGCAGAAGACGATTGAAGCGAAGGCAAAAGGCGCCGACCAGATTTTTTTGCAAGGGGGCGTGAACCGGGAAATCCCACTTAGCTATTATACCGATGTACTCAAGATGCTCACGCAAGAAATGGGCGTGAAGGTACGCGGGTTCTCGCCGGTGGAACTCGTGCGCATTGCAGAGTTCAACAACATTACTTTGGACGAACTGCTAGACATTTTTAAAGAGGCCGGGCTCAGTTCCGTGCCGGGAGCAGGTGCCGAAATCCTCTCCGACCGCATGCGACAAATGCTCAGTCCCAAGAAGCTCCCCGCGCAGCAGTGGTGCGATACGCTCGCCGCCTGCCACAAGAAGGGACTCCCCGGCAGTGCAAACATCGTGTTCGGCAGTGTGGAGACGCCCGAAGAAATCATCGAGCATTTGGATTACGTGCGCAAGACGCAGGACATCGCGCAAGGGTTCAAGAGTTTCGTGGTGTGGACATTCCAGCCGCAGACGGACAAGTTCCCCATCCGGCACGTGCGCGGCGACGAATACCTCAAGTTGCTCGCGCTCAGCCGCCTTTACCTTGACAATATCCCGCACATCGAAGTCTCGCTGCTCGGCATGGGGCTATCGCTCGGCGAACTCGGGCTGCACAGCGGCGCCGACGACATCAACAGCATCGTGATAGAAGAAAACGTGTTACAGAACCACGGGCTCACGACCATCGAGGCGGCCGAAGAATTTATACGGAATGCAGGATTCACGCCGTACCGGCGCAGTTTAAATTTTGACTAAGGCGAGAGTCATGATCATGACATGCGAAGCATGTCGATGAGCACGACCGAGCCGCCAAAAAATGCATCCCGAAGGGATGCCACTTTGATTAATGCGAAAGTCACGGGCATAACAAGCGAAGCTTGCTACCCACTTTCTCCCCAAGAACAATTGGGTTGATCATCCGGGCAACCTATCGTAGGATCGGAATCACACAGCATCTGCGTGTACTCCATATCCACAATTTCCATTTCAGGAGCAATGTATTCCTTCTTCTGTTCCATTTTTTCTCCTTCACCTGTTCCTAAGGAACAGCATCTATACTAATTATAACACAAAAAAACGGAACAGGCAACGGGAGGCTCGGTTTTCCCCCTAAAAAAAGACAACCCCGGTCAATAAACCGGGGGTACCTTGTTTTCCAAAGTGATCCCAAAAAATCAAGCCAGCTTTACCGATTAGGCGTGCTTAGCGTACTTCTTGAATCCCTTGACCAGCAGGACAGCGAGGATGCAGTACATTTTATTCTCCTTTTAACCTTGTTTTCCGACGTTTTATCGCCATTTTCTTTTGTCGGCGCCAATATTAACAATTTTTTACTAACGTTTCAAGGGAAAAAAGTATATAAGAAATGCTTTTTTTTCATTACCTGCCAAACTACCCCCTCCCCGACAACGGATTTCACGGCTCCATTTGCCCACAACCGATTACATCTCGCACAAGGAAAATTGGTAAATTTGGGAGCATGAAACGCGTTTTAATTACTTGCCTCGCCCTCGCAGCTCTCGCAGCAGCACGGCCATCGCTCCAGTTGGACCGCGAACGCATCGAAGCCGGGCAGACATTCGGCCTCCAGTTTATCGTCCCCCTGCAGGAACTCCCGGGCAACAGGGAAGTCCCCCAACTAGAGACAAAGAACGGCTTTACCTTCATGGGCCTCGACAGTACAGACCAAGTCATCCGTCCCGGTTTTGACGACATGTTCGAATCGTTCTTCGGTGGCGGCAGCAGGGCCTACAAGGCGCGCATTTACACATTCAAGGTCCGGGCCCCCAAAAGGACGGGACAGATTGACGTGGGACAGATTATCTGGACAATCAACGGGGAACCGCAGGCCGTCAGCGGGAGCATTCCCGTCAACGTGCAGCGTTCCTACAACGACGACGCCTTGGCCGTGAGCCTCACCCCGAGCAAAAAGAGCATCTACGAAGGGGAACAGTTCTACGTCACGCTTGGCTTCCACACCTTCGAACATTTCGAAGGGAACCTCCAGGCCACCGACATGAACACCGGCAGCGACTTTATCGTCCACAGGAGCGACCTCTCCAACATGGAATTCAAGCCGGTCGAAGGTGCCCGCCGCGAAATGCAGGCGAGCGCGAAATTCGCCTGGCTCAGCCCCACCAAGAGCGGCAACCTCCAGATTCCGCCGTTCAAGTTCAAGTATACCAAACGCGGCGAGCCCAAGGTTGTCGAAGAGAAAAAACAGATGGGCAACATGTCGTTCTCGAGCCGGAGCGTGAAGCAGGAATCCATCGAGACCGAAGCGACCACCCCCGTAGTGAACATCAGCGTAAAGCCGCTCCCTGCCGAGGGAAGGCCCGCAAACTTCTCGGGAATGGTGGGCAACTACAGCTTTAATGCAGACTTCGACAAAGACCACCTGAAGGTCGGCGAAGCGCTCACACTCTCCATCACCATCAGGGGCGACGGAACACCCGGCACCATCACCGACCCGAAACTGCCCAGCTTTGACGACTTCCGTTCCGTGCCGCCCGAAAACAGCATCGACAAGAAGGTATCCGGCAGCAAGGTCGTGACAACCAAGAGCATCAAGATATTCCTCTACCCCAAAAAGAAGGGCACGTTCGAAATCCCGGAAATTTCGTACTCGTGGTTCGACCCCGCCAAAAGGGCCTACCAGTCCGAAACGCTCGGCCCTTGGACCATCGAGGTTGAGAAGGGCGACGCCACGGCCGAAGCGGCGTTCATGCCGGCAGCCACCCGCCCCACCACAGTGCAAAAGCAAGAAATCGAAGCGCTCGGCAGCGATATCCGTTTTATCCACGCCGTCAAGGGCAATGGGGAATCCCCGGCTCCGCACAGGAACATCGTTTTCTGGATTCTCTTTGCCGCAGCCATCCCGTTCTACCTCGTGGCGGTCTGCCTCATCCGCAGCCACCGCAAGCATAGCAGCGATGCCGCACTCATCCGCAAGGGCAAGGCGAAGAAAATGCTCAAGGGCAAGTTCGCAAGCGCACATGAGGCAATGAAAAACGGCGACACCAAGGCATTCTACGCAGCGCTCGAAGCAGGCCTCATCGACTACCTGAGCGACATCAACAACCTGGAATTCAAGGGCATGACCCGCGACCAGATGAAGCTGGAACTCGGGAAACTCGGGCTTGACGAGGGCGCCATCGACAAGATTGACAAGTGGCTCGAAAAGTGCGCGTTCGCACGGTTTGCGCCAGTGTCCACCACCCGCGACGAACAGGACGCAATGCTCAAGAGCGTGGAAGAGCTGTGTGAATTAGTGGGAAGCAGGAAGTAGTAACATGAAGTTGAAATCTTTTCTATTCGCATTGATCGTACTGATTGGTGGTACTGTCGCTAGTTTTGCGGAGAGTGCGGGTTGTGCCGGGATCGACGCCGGGACAAAGGCCTACAACGAAGGTGAATACGAACGCGCTATTGACGAATGGCAAAACTGCGTCGACAACGGCTACCAGAACGCAGACCTCTACTACAACCTAGGCAACGCCTATTTCCGTAACGGCCAGCTCGGATTTGCCATCTATAATTACAAGACCGCACTACGACTCCGCCCCAACGACGAAGACTACATGCACAACCTGGAATTCGCCCAGGCCATGACTAAAGACAAGGTGGACGACGAAGAGGAGAACCCGATTCTCTCGGCGCTGTTCAAGGCACACCATGCGTTGTCGCTCAAGGTTCAGCTCTTTGTGCTGCTCGGCCTATTCTGGCTCATTGCGATTGTCTCTGTATTGCGCATCCTCGTCCACGGGGACCGCGCGAAGAACGCCTGCACAGGAACAGTGTTCTTTGTCGCCATCGTATTCGGCGTCATCGGCACAAGTGCCGCCTACAAGGCGTTCGTCGCCGAAACCGAAATCACGGGAGTCGTCACAGCGAAAGACGCAGACATCACCAGCGCCCCGAGCGACAAGTCTCAGACGCTCAACACGCTTTCCGAAGGTACGAGCTTCGAAGTGCTCTCGGAACAGGGCAACTTCGTCGAAATCCGCCTAGGCGACGCCATCCGCGGCTTCGTGAAAAAATCCAACGTGGGAATTGTCAGGTAAGCCACGCTATTCCAGCGGGGTATCCTCGATAATCTCCTTCGCCATTGACTTGACGACATCTTCCCAGTTCCCTTTGGTCATCGCAAAAGAAAAACTGCTGCTAACGCCAAAGACGCCATGGCCCATAATACGGCGGCTATCCACATCTGTAAAGACGTAGGTTCCCTTGGCCATCAAGTACTTGTTATTGAGGCAACCGCCCTGCCCTACACACGGGGCCATATCTCTCCAAAACTGAATCGGATGAACCGTAAGAACCATCCCGTGCAGGCCTTTAATCTTTTCGGGATTCGGGAGCTGGAAGTCAACCATATTTTTCCCTATAGGCAATTGGGCAAATGCAAAATTTTCATCCTTTTCGATTCTCATTTCGGCATTCAACCCAGTACGCAACCGCAACTCCATTTGCAACTGCGACGCCATCCACTCCCCAAATTTCGTGGTGTATTCCGGGAGGTCGTCTTCAAGGTCATCCGTATTTGCCACATAGGGTTCTGTAATAAGGACGGTCAAAGATTTCGGTTTTTTGGTCCATGTGGGGTCAACATTCAAACGAGTGCCACCACATGCCACCAAAAGCATCGCAGCAAAACACAGGAATAAAACAAGCAGCCGATTCATAAATCATTTCCCCTATAGATTTTTCGTGTTTGTTTCAGGATAGCCCGGAACAGGCCTCGGTTTCCAGAACCGGAATCCAAAACCGATACTGATTGTGCCTAATAGAGCCGGATCAACCTCATGCTCCTCGTGATAATATTCGAAACTTCCCGGTACCATGCCCATAGCGAATTGCAAATGGAGGAACGTGTCCCAAGATTCCGCAATAGGGAAGAATATGCAGCTCTGGATTACGGCACGGGGACTTATATAATTTTTCTGTATAGGAAGATCTTCCTTGTTCGGATACACATCCATAAACGCATAGCCGAGCAAGAAATCAAACGTCACGTATCGATATACCCCGGCAGAAAAACCAAGCATCAAAGCCCAGGCCTTCTCAGAGAAGTTTCCGCCATGGCTATTGCCACCGAAAGACATTGAATATTCGTACTGCGCCGAGAGGAAACGGAACTGATACTTTAACCCCAAGGAGAGCAAGTTCGACATGTCGACATTGTCTTCATCAAAGCCGTCAATCACGGGATATCCGAGGAAGCAGAACATCGAAAGCGACATCCACACAGACTTCTTGGCAATTTGCTGGCGGACCTTTTCCGCAACCATTTCATGTTTTTCCCCTTCGGTCGGATAGATGCGAAACATTTCTCTTTCCACAAACGCCTTGTGTCGGGAGTTAGGATATTTCTCTAGAAAATTCTTTTTCTCCTGAGGGAACCATCCGAGACCTGAATACCATTCATCGTTCCGCTTATGGAAATACTCATAGTTATATGTCTCCATCAAATAATGGAAATAAAGAAGTGCGACATCCTTATCTTCGCGGGAAAGTGACATAGTATTTAGACCATCAACAAGACTTGCTTCCGACAAGCTCTTGAACATGACTTCCTCGTTCTTGGCATTGAAACGATCTATCACAGATTCAAATGTCCTTGGGCGGGTCTCAGTCGCATAGCGGTCTATCAACTGCCAATATTCGCTAATCTGATTACGATTCAACAAGAGCCCCGCATATTCATCACGAGAAAAAAAGTTTTTGCCGGGAAGCACAGCCTGGAGGCATTGCTCTATCAAGGCGATTTCTCTTGCATACGCCTCAAGACACAGGGATCTATCTTCAACACCCGATTCGCCTTCCCAAACCTTCACACTGAGGCCAGGGACTCCTGCGGAAACAGAGACCGTGTTGACAGAATAGGCCTTCTGGCAGTTCTTGAATTTTTGCACCATTTCGCGTTTCTTTTGTACAAACTGGCTTTCGTCTTTAGGGCACACAAACATTGCAGCCCACAAGCTAGGCGACAAAAACAAGGACATTCCAACAATTAAAATAGTACGTATGAACATCGTTGCTCCTAAAAGGTTCCTTACTGGAACACACCTTCTTGCGAAACATAGGCCGATTTTGTTTTAGGTTTCCAGAAGCGAACCCCTATACCAAAACTGATTGAACCCATAGGAAATTTTCCATCGCGTTCAAAACGAGTCTTATAATCCTTGGCAAACGGAACAAATCTAAACATCCACTCAACATGGGGAAAAACATCTATAGATTCTGTTAACGAAATAAAATAATTTGCCTGCACCGCTCCAGCAAAATGCCTTTTATCTTTATAGGATCTATGCCTTTCGATATCGGGATACTGATCAATGTTAGCAAGGCCAGTAAGAAGATCAACCGACCATATTTTATAATAGCCCACCGAAAAGCCACCCATAAGATTATATGCTTTATACGAAAAAGCCCCTCCTTTTACATTGCCACCAAACGACATGTCATACTGATATTGAAAGACAAAGAAACGGTACTGCCCTTTCAAGCCCAACGATATTAGATTGCGGACGTCAAATATTTTTTCATAATCTGCATCTTGATTCAAAGGAATGCCGAAGGCGCCAAAAGCGGACAATGACATCTGGAATTTTTTCTCTGCAATTTCTCTTTCCTCTTGTGCCGCAATTTCCTTATACCTTTCGGCCTCCAAAAGATCGTTGTACACCAACTCCACTTCGTGATTGTATTGTTCAGCAATCTCCTTTTCATCAGGGTTTTCCGCCTCAAACACCATCTCCTTTTTAATGAAAGGCCTATGGCGTGTATCTGGATATTTTTCGAAAAATTTCACCCGTTCCCGCTCCACCCAGATTCGGCGGCCACATTCAGAAGAATTATCCGAATGGGCTCTACAATATCGCATGTCGTATTTCATCTTCAAATACCGGAAATAAAACAACAGCATATCTTTGTCTTCTCGAGAAACCGAAAGTGAATTCAACTCCGACATAAAGTACTTCTCATTCATGTTCGTGAAGATATATGTTTCATCGGCATTATTGTAAGGGTCAATGATATCCGTCTTAGATTCAGGCTTACGTTGCGGATTATACTCATCAATCATTTTCCAAAGATACGGAAGAAGATTCAACCTGATAAGGTAACCGACCATTTCGTCCCGTGAAAACAGGTCTTTCTTAGGGAATGTTTTAGAAAGGCACGCAGCAACAGTATCCATTTCCAGCGCAAGCATATCCATGCATACGTCCCTTTCGAACATGCCTGTTTCTTTCTGGGTTATCTGAAAACTTTTAATCGGAGTCACCACCGACATCGTGACAATCTGATGTTTGTTTTGACACTCCCTAAACTTATTCAGCAAATCGCGTTTCTTGGCCGCATAGTGATATTCATTCTCGGGGCAGTCAAGGCCCTCTACGGCCGCACACCCATCCGCACCCTCATTAAGATAATCATGGAGGCAATAGCGTTCTTGTTCAGCACAAAGACTGCCTGCAAGTAGCGCCACAATTAAGGCAATCTTCAACCCCAGAGACAACGGCATAAAAGCTCCACATCGTTTAGGTTTCCCATACCCCGTTGTAAATATAACATAAAGTCATTCACCGCAGGCGAATGTAATTTTTTTTGTTCGGAATAACGAGATTTATCAGGAACAAATGTTCTAGATGATTTTTACCTTGGTCACAAAATCGGTATTGCCGCTACATTCGATTTTGGCATAAAGGAACTTTGTCGGTACTTTATCGTCAAAGTGTTCGGAATACCAGCCATCGTCGCGAACGGCGTAAGAGAGTTTTGTATCCAGTTCAAGGACCACGCGGCGGCAACCCGGCACAGAAATTTCAGCCGTCGATCCGCGCAATTCCACAGCGGCATCTGGATGCAGGTGGAACGGGATTTCCAAAACGGCATTTTTCGCGCACAGCAAGGAATCTGTGATTGTAAATTCGTCATGCTCACGGTCGTACCGGACTTGGCGCGTGTGTATTACGCCCTCGGTCGCATAACCATCATGGGAGGCAGTCACCTCGCCCGCAGTTTCATCATAAGAAATGACATTCACCTTGTAATGATTCTGCCACATCGTACGCCCAATCTGCTCTGCCTGGTTTTTACCGTTCACGCAAATGGTATTATGGGCTAACGTACTCACAAAATAATCGCGAAGGTTCTTATCCATATAACAGGAGTACGTTCCCGGATCCACAATGACAGGGTGCCCGTCTACATGCAAGATAAACGACAACGCATCGGCATGCCCATGCGCCGCAATGCTCAGGTAGCCAAGCGGAGCGGCATCAAAATGCATGTAGGTTTCGTGGTCCTGCTCCAACTTCCTAAATACGAAGTGCCCGCTTTGCGCAAAGAACCTGTTCCCGTCTTGGAGTGGTGTGCAGGGTAGTGACTCAAATTTTTTCTTGCCTTCTTCCCCGAAAAGGATACTGTTTTTCTCGTCCCAGACAAGGCCTTCGCGCTTAAACGACGCATCGCCAAAATAGGTGGCAAAAGAAACCAGCAGCGACTTGAAATTATTGAAATGTCCGCCCGCATCTGGCCGCAACACATACCGGTCGTCACCGTCACCGTACATAGGATAGTTGTAGTGGCTATCGACAAATGCGTTCATGTAATTCGCCATGGCATGCAGGCGTTCGTCGTAAGCCTTGGAAAATTCGCTATCGGCACGCTTGCCCACAATGGCCGCAACCAAGAAGAGTTCATTGACATACTGGATGTATTCCGCAGCTTCTTCGCGGTTCACGCCCTCTGGAGTGTTCTGCAAGAGGATTTCTTTTTCCAGCCCCTTCTTCGCGTAAGCGAGCCTCGATTTTTTGTGTGGAATCTTCCAGCCCGCAGCAGCCACAAACAGCCCGACAAGTTCTGCAACCCTATGGTTGTTCGCCGAAAAATGGAGAGACGGATGTACGTACGAGTACTCTGCATGTTCGCAGATCATCTGCATCCACGCATCCCCGATAAACTCGTCTATGGCACTATTGTGCTTCCGCAAGTCGTCCACATTCAGTATCTGCCAACAGAAATACCAGCATATCAGTCGCAAGTTCACTTCGACATTGCTGTACCAATTCACGCCTTCCATGTAGGGGTTATCTTCCCTCCAGGTGGCGATATAGTGGCAGAACAACACGAGCCATTTCAGGTCGCCGCAGCCCCTGTACACAAAAGCGAGATGCAACAGGAACTGCATCCGGTTCACTTCCCACACATATTTCACGCTGCCAAACAAGCCACTGCGAATATCGATATCGTAAGCAAACCTTGCCGGGAAGCGTTTGCCTGTCGACAAGTCTAGATGCCAATCGATTTCCTTGTTGATATCGATTTCCGATTTGAAAATCGGATAATACAGATGGGCATCTTCAGTATCGATGATACTGCAATCCGGTATAGGGAGTGCAACTTCGTAATCGTCCTGCGCAAGCCTGTCGAAAAGATGGCTCCGCACAAACCGTCGAATGCGGTACAGATAATCCCCTGCCGAAAATATTTGCATTGTCTTGACGCTCCAGGATAATGAACTTATAACGTCATTATAGAATAATTTATCCTTTCCCGGAAAACCGGAATCGGGAAAATTAGTTGAACCTAAGCATCAAGGCGATTTCGAACTGCAGAATTTGGCGTAAATGGGCGGTTTCGTCGTCCAATTTTTCGTGAATTTGCCTGTATTCAATATAACTGCTCATGGAAGCAATCTTGTTGAACTGGTAACCGGCACTCGGGCGGACAAACCATTCGTGCGTGCGCGAAGGTACCGTGCGGATGGTCCTGTGCAACTTGGGTTTATAAGCCGTGGTTTTCCAATCACCGAAATCCCATTGCCTAAATACACCATCGGTGCCACTTTCCTCGTTCCACATGTCGTAGTCGTCTTCGGGCTCATTCTCCTTGTGGATACTCTTCTTGTAATCGTAGCCGGCAGTAAACTTGAGGTCTATGTCGTTCTCCAGTTTGAAATACCATTTCCACAACTGGAAACCACGCTTCGTCTTGAGCGGGTAAGAAATGGAGAAGTCGTCACCCACGTTGATATCGAAGTCGTTGTACAGCGAAGTGTGGATCCACGGAGTTTCCCAGAAGTACTTCGACGTGTCGATTCCGTTCGCCGTGGAGTCCGGCCAACTCGTAATGCCAATGACTTCCTGCTTGGGTCTGCGGTCGACATCCGAGAATTTCAGACGTACCGAGTTTTCGATACGGATGTTCTTCTGCGTAAGGAAGCTCAAACGGATAAGCGGATTGAAGTTCCACTCCGTGCCCCAGGAATCTTCGGCACTCTGGAACGGGCGGACCGTAGTTATATAGGTGTAATCAAGGCGGCTGTTCGCCGAGACGCTACGGAAGCTATTCAAGAACGAAACTCTCTGCGAGAAATTCGGCACGTTGATACCGACGCCAATCTTGGGCCAAACTGTGGTCGTGTCTATATACAGCGAATATTCACGCGACTGGGCGAAGTCTTCCTTCCACTGCAGGTCGCCCGTCACGCCGATATCCCAGAAAGGCAACGTAATGTTGGTCCCCGTCTGGAACGAACGGGACACCGAGTGACGGAAGCCGCCCTGATACACGAGCGTATCGACATGGCGGTTGCGATATTCCGCGAAATCTCTAAAGTCGTCGCGATGGTCTAGCCCCATGTCGCCAGAAACGATATTCCAGAAACCACGGTTGCGGTAACCATTACCCAAACCTAGCCCATAGAGGTAATATTGCATCGGAGTCACACCCTGTTCCTCGTACAACTGGGCCAGGGTAAAGTTCTCACCGACTGTGTTGGTCGTCGCGTTCCACCCAAAGCGAATCTCGCGCCAACGAATTGCCTCCATGCCACGCGCCACGGGGTTTGTCTTACCGAAGGACTTCACGAAATCGAGAATCCTGAACGTCGGGTTGAAATCAAATCGGTTCGTCTGGGAAATCGTCCAATAGTTCTTCTGTATATCGGTCTCGTCAAAGATATCGTACTCATCGGGAATTGTCTTCACCTGGTTGAAGTCCGAAGTAAACGATGTATTGAAGGGGATAAACGGAATGATATTCGGGTTGAAGTTTATGCGGAACTGCTGCGTCCTGGAACGTTCGTTGCGCAAGATACCATAAGACTTGCCATATTCCCTGGAACCAACGCTATCAACCTTATAGAATGTCGTGGAATCGTAACGGATTTCGTAGCTGTCCGGGTTCTGCATGTCGATTGCCATGGCATTTCCGTTTTCGTCCACTCGCGGAATAGTATCGTAAGGGAGGATGACCATACTGTCCCTAGATACATACACCTTGCGGTCCGTATGATCGTAGTCGAAAATCACATCGCTTGCGAACAGGCCGCCGTCATCCGGACTAAAGAAGTTCTCCTTGACAAACGCCTCACGGTCGCCACCACCATACATGTCACGTTTCACGTTCAAGCTATAAGACGTGGAGAGGAAATTGAATATGTTCCAACGCATGTTCAGCCTGTGAGACAAATCCGTCGTATAGGTCACCACCTTGTCTACTTGCGGCTCAACGTAATCGGGATCGCGGTCTTGGTCCACATAGCGGACGTAGCTCAAATCGAACAGCGTCACATCGAATGTCTGCGGCCAAGGTTCAAATTCAATCTTCGAGAAATCAGACGCCCAGCCATACCGAGCGAGCCCGCCGAACGGGGTCAGTTTGAACAGGCTGAACGTACCCAACTTATACTCAATCGTCGTATGGTAAGCGTAGGTAGAATCGGCACTCGTTGTGGCGCGACCCTCCGTTTCATGGTACGAATAGCTCCATGCCGGGCGTTCCAAAAGCACCTGCGAGAGGACCTCGCCCATAGCAGACTCGTTCGCCTTGTAATCCTTGCTATAGCTCAAGCCTAAAGTCTTGTCGCGGGTGTACGATTCATAACCCTTGGACTTGCCCGCGTCACGAAGTTTCTGTTCTTCCTTGTTCGAAGTCACGCTCAAGTCGTTCTGGAACATGTCTCCCGTAATGTCGGAGAAACTGCTCTTGTCGAGAATCATGTCATCCGTCGGCTTCATGTACGGGCGCTTCGTAGAACTTGCGTAACCCAAACTCAACGGAATATGGAAGCCAAGGCTGTCGTTCAGGAACTTGTTCAGGGCGAAGGTAATGTCACCAGATATGTCAAGCTGCGTAGCCGCCTCGGAAAGTTTGGGCTTCGGGGATCCGCCCGACGAGGAGAGCGTTGCAAAGTCACCGTCCTGGTAACGGACCGCACCGGCAATAGAGATAAAGTCCGCAAAGTCGACCTGGCCACCGACACGCGCGGCATAGCCCCATTCCGTATCCATGTCGGAAAGGCGGAAGTCGTTAATCCAGAATTCACCCTCGAGATCGTCGGGAGAGGCGCTGGAGTCAGCGATAACAACAAAGCGCACCCAGTCGATGTTCGTGATGGAGGGGTTACCTACCAAGCGCAAGCGTTCTTCACGATCACCACCAAGGTCCTTCACAATCGGTTCGAGAAAGGGCGGACGGCGACCGCGTTTCATCTGCGAGAATTCCATGATGTTCATGGAGAATGCGTTATCAAGCCAGTTTCTTTCGTGGCAGTCTTGCGGGCGTTCCGGGCAGGGAGATTCCAGATTGACCGGACGGAAGCTCCATTCGTAGTAGTCACGGGAACCCTCGAGCGAACCTTCACCGAACTGCAGTGCAAAACGGACAGGAACCGTAGACGCCTTTGTCGCGTAATGGATTTCCATCTTGACGGACTTGTACATGGAGAAGTCCTTCTTGTCCGTATCGAAAATCCGGGTCACGCCCACTTCTTGGCCAGGGTTCATGTTCTGGTACTTCAGGCTGAGCGCGGTTTCCTTCAGCGGTGCGTTCGTCTCGGTATCGCGTTCCGTCTTGATGTTGGGCGACTTGACGTAGGTGTCGGAATTTTCGCGGTTATTAATCGTCGAAACCTTGATGTAGCTCGTATCGCGGGTCTTCACGAACTCGGAGACCTGCGTCTCGACGCCGTTGACTTCCACAATCTGGGAATTCTCCGTTGTCGAAGTTACGTAGCGGTCAGCGACCGTCGATTCTTCCCAAGAGTTGCCCATGACGCCCAAGCTCACGATTTGCACCTTGGCCTCGGCGACACCCGGGTTCAAGTTACCAAGCCAGAGACGCGTGTACTGGGCGCCAGCAAGAATGCTCAAGTAATCGCTGCCCAACGGAGAAACGATGGTATCGTACTGGTTCAGCGGAATGGTCCACTTGCGCCAGCCGTTTCTGAGTTTTTCCATGTGAGGAGACGTCGTATCCGAAAGATCAATACGGTAGCGGACAAAGTCGATGTCCTGATCCAAGGAACCGTTGCGGTTGATGTCCTCGGTGTCGTACTTACGTTCGCCCGAGTTGTTTTCCGTACCGTTGATATTCACCGGAGGATCGCTGTCGTCGTCGTACTTGTCGGAATAGTCATCACGAGCGATATCCGTCGTCGAGATGCCTGGCGTCCTTGAATTTTTCCCTGTAGCATCGCAGTCCCCGGTGCCACGGCAGACCCACACGGTATCAACTTCGTCCGTCCCAGAGACACCGTCGAGGCCCTTGTCATGAAGTGCAGTCGTCGTACCGAGGTCGTTTTCGCCATCGTATCTGCCGTTCGGGGATGCACCATTGATAGAAATGTCTTCGCTCACCAGGCCCAAGTCGATGTAGATAGAACCCACATTACCACGGGCGACAATCTCTATATACTTCATGTCGCTCAAATCCTGGTAGTAGGAACTGTTCGGGCGCATGATACCGCCCCAGGAATTGCCCATGAGGTTGTCGTTGGCACGCAGAGTCATCTTGAGCACGGTCAGGTGCTGGTTGTCGACATCGGAATTGCCCACGTTCGGGTAGATGTACTTGTAAAGTTCGGTAGTATTGCTATGCCAGATGAACTCACCCTTGTGTCGGTAGTCCTGACTCTCGATATAGGTGGTAGTACCGGCAACACCACCCGGAGGAGAAGCAGGGTACCAAGAAAGCCTGGACATCGGGAAAATAAGACCCGTTGACGTCGACTCAAAATCTTCGACCAGGGCGGCATTGACCTCGCTCGTGTTGGCGTTGTGGCGGCTGCTCGCAAATTCAGTCTCGAATCGCCAGTTGGAAACCGCCTGCGTCTCGATGAACGGAATCATGTTGACAAGCGTCGTCAGTGCAGAAATGGTGTCCTGCAAGCGGAGGTTCATGCCCCAAAGGAAGCTGTTAAACGGTTCGTTCCCGAGAGTCGGGGTCCGGGCCGTGGAACTTTGGCTCTTGTACAGCGCGGTAATGCCGAACACGGAACCAGTACCGAATCCGTAACGTTCCAAAGGCAACTCGGCACGGGCACCCAGCAACAGTTTGTTATCTATCTCGAATAGCGGTTCGCACTCGAACTTGACCTTGATTTCCTTGTTGGGGTCAAGGGCGCGTTCACTCAAAAGTTCAATCTGGCCCAGTTCGTAGTTGACCTCGTAGTCCACATCGCGGACGAGCACCGTAGAACCGGCTGTCAATTTTTCGGAGCCCGGAGAAATATCCATACAGGAGCCTGCGCTCACAGAATAGCTGGAATTGGGGTCGCGGACACTGATTGTAGAATTGCGGCGCTTGCCGACGGACTCGAAATAAAACCTGCTCGTGTAGCGGTTCAGGTTATAGACCGGAAGCGTATAGAGTTGGCCCATCGCAGCGGTCGTATCCAAATTACGCAAAGGCTCAAGGCAGTTTTCACGGGCCCGTTCTGCAGGATAATCCTTGGAAATGCGTTTACAAGGTAGCCACATTTCACCAGTGTAGTTACCGGTTGCGTCTTTCTTGAAAATCGTCACATCGTTGACAAGAGGTGTCCCTGTAGATTCATCGGCAAGTCCCAAATCCTTCAAGAAGGAATTCGTCATACCGGACTTGTTCTTCATGCGCAATATAAAGCGGCTCGCGCTCGCATCGGTCACACCGATGGAGTAAACGTTCCTAAGCATCAACTTGTCAATTTCTGCCAGTTCCGAAAGAGTGGCATCCCACTGGATAAGGGCCATTTTCGCACCCTTGCGGACCTTATTTCCCCCGGCGCAGCCTTCGCAGTCGCCTTGCCAAGTTGCAGCAATCAAGGTATTGCGGTTCACTCCAGAAATTTTCAAGACACCCATTTTGGGATCGTAGTCGTAGTCTTTATCGGAAATCGGGACCATGCGTTCTACGAACTTCTCGACCGGCTTGCCACCATTGCGAGGCGTGTAGACAACCGTAATGCTGTCGACCACATCGCCCGAATTCGACACGATACGCTTAAAGAGTTGGAGGTTCTTCGCTTCGTAGTTGAACGTGTTCCCATGGATGGCCTTCTCGATATACTTGTCTCTCACGTCATGGTTCAAGAAGTAATAGCGGTAGGCTTGGAACTGCTTGTCGAGCACCTGGAATTCCGTAGTGGACTCGCTCGCATTGATAGAGTATTCTTCCTGGCTTCCACCATCTTGCGAGGCAATCGTCGTGAGGCGCCAGTCACCCAGTTTCCAGTCGGCCTTGATACCAAACAGGCCCTGGTGCTGTTCGGAATAACCCGTCAACTCCGTACCCGAGAGCGTGAGCGATGTCGTACCGGCTTCCACGCGCTGCAAGATATAGTCTTCAAACTCGTCCTTGTACGATTCCTCGTAGACCACGCGGACCTGGTTCTTGACCCCGAGGCCGCTTTCGACGTTATTGATTTCCACCGTGATGTAGGGGCCAATCTTGCCCTTCACCATGAAGCTCGGATCGTACGAAAGCGACGGAGACGGCCAGAGGCTCGTGTTGTCGCTTCCCTGGGCGTCGTCCTTCTCGCCGTAACCCTTGAGGCGGATATCCATCGTACCCTGCAGCATGAGTTTCGGTTTGTCGAGGCCGAAATCCCTCATCCAAGCGGGCATATTGACCGGAATCGTAATGTCGAACACGGAACCGGTTTCCGGGGCCTCGTACCCGTCGTTCGGCTGGCCCACAAGCCCGTTCAACCACAGGCGCCTACGACCTACATCGTACATGTCGGACACATAGTCTGCCAGTTCCGGATAGTGAGCGGTCCAGAGGGTCGTCGTATCGCGGGAAACAGAATTCACCCGCTTTTCGCTCACGTCGAGTTCGCGGGTAGCGATGTCGATATCGTGGCTGAACACCTGGCCCTTGCTCGTGTTCATCAGGTTCGAGGACGCACCGACGCCATTGAATGGCAACAAATTGTCGAGAGGAGCCGCAGAAGGAGGAAGGTCAATGTAGTGGATAGACGGTTGCCATTCCGTCTCGGCAGGATCCGGCTGGGCTTCAGCCGGATCTGTATCCGAAGATTGCGATTCGGGAGCAGACGCCGCCTGTGCATAGGCGAATCCCACCGCGATAAGCGCACCCGCAAGGCCGTTCAAAAAGGCCTTATGTAACCGTCGTTTAAAAATCAATGACCTCAAAATACAGAATTAGGCGATAAAAATCCAGAATGTTAGGCGCAAATTTAAAAAAAAAAGAATTTTTACGGATTACCGATAAAAAAATTAAGGCGCTGATTGTTCTGGAGTCTGATTTTGCTGTACTGGGACCTCGGCAGACTGTCCTTGCTGGACCGGAATCATGATTGTCTGACCCGATTGCGCAGGCACGAGAACCGTCTGGCCCTGCTGCTGGGCAGGTACTAAGACCGTCTGTCCCGGCTGAACGGGAACCATGACCGCTTGACCCGATTGCACCGGGACCAAGACCGTCTGAGATTGTTGCATAGGAACTTGATTTTGGGCTTGCGATGCCATCGCGGCCTCGTTCAAACAAGCTTGCAAAATGGCCTGGTGTTTCTTGCCCACGAAGCAAGCAGTCTTATATTCCGCTCCATTGACGAACTTGGCCCTGGCCACAAAGATTCCGTTCATCGAATAGTCGAAGTTTCCATGCAAACGTCCCTGAGTACACCGTCCAACAACATCGATTGCATTTCCATTGATGTCGACATAGTGCCAACGTGCTCCCGTCATGTGCAAGCCGAGACAATTCGGAAGGCCATTCATCATTTCCGCTGTCTGGACACGTTCATAGGATGAACACGCCGTCAAAGCGAACAGAGAGCCAATCAACAACGAAAATACCATGCAGATTCCGATACTCTTTTTCATATTCTACCTCTTTTTACCCAATATAGAATTCATCCATTTCGACCGTCAGTGCAAGACAGATAAAATCACCCACCAGCAGTATATACATTACGCCATCACGGCATCTTGGTCACGGCGGGCTTCCAGCACGTTCTGCATTTCCCTCGTTAAGAGGTTTGCGGCCTGGCTTGGCGGATAATCCAGGAATTTTTCAATAGGAATGGGATCCAGAATATCCAAGTTATAATGGTACCGTTCCGTCCGGTTGACCGACAATACGGGATCGTGCTTGCGCAACCCGAGAAAGTCATTGCTACCGATGTAAACCGGCACGACATCGCACTTGGAATGGAGCGCAAAACGCGCAGCACCCTTCTTGAACTGCCAGCGCACCCCCGGCACAGAACGTGTCCCTTCTGGGAAGATAATCAGGCAGTTGCCCCGCTGGAGCGACCTGTCCGTCTCGGCAAGCTGTTTCGTGAACATCTTGGAATTCACAATGTAAATCGAATTGACAATGCCCTTCATGAACCGGTTCTGGCCCAGGCTGCCCTTCACGATGCAGTCGCCATTGGGAATTAGCGAGAACAGAATCACCACATCCAAGATAGACGGATGGTTCGCGACAATGACCTTGGACCGGAGCCCCTTGAGCCGTTCACGGTGTTGCACATGGATTGTCCCCAAACCGAAATAGACAAAATGCGCAAGGGCCAGTTTATGGGAATAATGCACAACCAGACGCGCCCAGCGGCCAAACCGCTCCTTGGAGAAACCGGACAGCAGGTAAAGCGTCGGGAATACCGATGTCGCGAGGAACAGGCTTCCCATACCGAACCAGAAGAGCGTCATCAACTTGATGAACACACGCCAACAGTAGGCTATCCGCCGAAAAAGGAACATTACGGATTCTCCACGAGTATCTTTTTAAGGAGCCAAAGCGCCTGTTCGGCGGCAAAGTGCGTTTCCGGGATTTCGTCGATATCCAGTTCGATACAGCCGGGCTGCTTCTCGGCAGAAAGTCGCAACGCCATGGCACAGGGCACATTGGGGTAACCCTCCACGACCGGAGCATACACCTCGGGGACAAGTTCGTCGGCAAAGAGGAACACCCGCTCGCCACCCTCGCCTGTAGAAAGCGCATCGGCGCAATCCCGAAGGCCGTTCAAGAAGGAGCCCGCACCGGCATAGGCGGCAGAATAACCGGCCATGTTTTTTTCGACAATCGTCGCGCACGAGACCGGGGCATTGAACACGGACAGGCTGAACGCCGCAGGGGACACGGTCTCCGTCTCGATCAGATGTTCCGATATTTTCAGCTGCTGGCGCACCTCGCCAAATTCCGAGGCAAAGGTTATTTTCGCTTCTGGAAGCCCTTCCGAAACAAAATGGTTCACGTAGACAGCCATCTTGGAGACGTCGCTAAGGCGACGCCGCATGAGCATTGGCACGAACGGAAGCGCCGGGACCGCGGAAACACAGGAAATATTCTTATCCCCACGCACATAGGCCGCCAAGTCCTCGGCGGTCTCCAAACCAGGAGCCCAGAAGCTAAACCTGCATATATATATATGTCTGGACATTATACGCAAAAAACAAAATAATGATATGTAAATATAATTTAAAAATATTTGACAATTATTCTATATTTGGGTCGGAAAAAAACAAAAATAACACAAAAAGGGACTTATGGAAGACCTCAACACGAGAATCAAGAACATCCTCATCAATGCACTTGAACTTGAAGACATCACGCCGGCGGACATCGACGACGATGCTCCTCTCTTCGGTGAAGGCGAAGGTCTCGGCCTAGACTCCATCGATGCCTTGGAACTCGGCCTTGCCATCAAGGAAAACTTCGGTGTCACTTTCACGGCTGTAAACGAAGAAACCCGCAAGCATTTTGCCTCGATAAACGCACTTGCCGCATTTATTTCGGCCAACAAATAGGATACACACATGGAAAAATCCGAAATTCTCAAGAAACTCCAAGACGCCCTTATCAGTGAATTCGGCATGGATAGCTCCAAGGTCGTTCCGGAAGCTCGACTTTACGAAGACCTCGACCTCGACTCCATCGATGCCGTCGACCTCATCGTCAAACTCAAGTCCATGCTCCCGCGCAACATCAACCCGGAAGTGTTCAAGTCCGTACGCACGTTGCAAGACGTCGTCGACGCCATCTACAACCTCATCCAGGAATCGGGCGAGAAGAAATGAGAACCGCGGCGGGAAAGATTTCCTTTGCCGCCCTTTCGGTTCTTTACCCAGGGCTCATTTTTTGCGGTCTCTGTTTTTGGGGGCTGCGCCCGAGAGTCCTGAGCATCGCCCTGTTAGCAATAGCATTTTTTAACCTCGTCGCCCTGTTAAAGACAGCCGGACGGGGTAGAAAGCAGGCCCTGAAAAGCAGCCTGCTTTTTTTCTTTGCTCTCGCCTGCGGCCTTTTCGCATTCGCCACAGACAATATCCTGTCCCTGAAATTCTACCCGGTAACCGTCAGCGTGGGGCTACTCGCCGTTTTCGGTTCCACGTTGGCCTTTGGCCCCAGCCTCGTATTCAGGCTGGCATGCCTTGGCGACAAGACCCTGAAAAACTCTGCACAGCGCCAATTCGTGGAGCCTTATTGCACCAAAGTGACTATCGTCTGGTGCGCCTTCTTCGTCTTTAACGGCAGTATCGCGGCATACACCTGTTTCGCCGGCTCCGACAAGCTATGGGCCCTGTACAACGGGCTAATTTCCTACATTCTCATGGGAATTCTCTTCGCAAGTGAATTTATTATTCGAAAAATAGTGCAGAAAAAAATGATCCAATACAAATACATATCCACCTTCTCGCGCGACTCGAGAGCCGCCGATTCCATTTTCGCCTTTGACGGCAATGGAGACCGCAACATAAAAACATGGGCCGACTTCACCGCCGACGTGTCCAAGGTCCGCCAAGAAATCGAAGCCGGGCCGCAAAAGGCATGGCTCCTGAATTTCGAAGACAGCTACTACTTCATGGTCGCCCTGGTCGCCGTGATGCAGGGCGGCAAGGCCGCAAAAATTTCTGCCAACCGCTCGCAAGAATTCATCAAGGAAATCTGCACGGAAGGGGTCTCGTTCCTGACCGACATTCCCGCCGACGGTGCCACACTGATTCAAGACGTTATCGAAAAGCACGAAGATGACGGGAAGTGGGTCATGTTCGACCCGAAATCGTCCGACGTGGACATGTACACCTCGGGAACCACAGGCAAGCCCAAAATATCCCCCAAGAAATTCATCCAGTTAGAAGACGAAGTCAACGAATTTGCGACCCAGTTCCTCGAAAAATACGATCACGCCTTTGTCGTGAGAACGGTGAACCACCACCACATTTTCGGCCTCACCTTCTCGCTCTTGCTCGCGCTGATGAGCGGAGCCCCGTTCCGCAGGAACACGGTCGAGTTCCCCGAAGAGTTAAAAGCGCTCAAAGCCCACCGGCTCGTGATTGTCGCAAGCCCGGCGTTCCTCAAGAGGCTTGCCGGCGGGAAAAACGAGCCTGTCGATTTTGCCGAAACGCCGTTTATCTTGTCGGCAGGTGGCCTGCTCCCCGAAGACGCTGCCGCCGAAACAGAAAAGATTCTCAAATACTGGCCCACCGAAATCTACGGAAGCACCGAAACGGGTTGCATGGCTCACAGGCAGAGCAAAAACGGGCCTCTCTACAAGCCATTCCCGCATAACATCATCACGCTGACCCAAGACGGTTGCCTCCACGTGGAATCCCCCTACATCTACGACGAGGGCGGTTTCTCGACAGCGGACCTCGTCAAGCTCGAAGAAGACGGCCGCTTCACGCTGCTCGGTCGCATCGATTCCATTGTCAAAATTGAAGAAAAGCGCATTTCCCTCCCCGAAGTCGAAATGCGACTCCGCCAGACAGGCCTGGTGCAAGATGTCCGCGTCATCGCCATGGCCGGCAAACGCCAATACCTCGCGGCAGCAATCGCCCTCAATTGCGACGGCAAGGAAAAATTCAAGGATGCAGCAAAGCTCGAAATGAACAAGTTCTTCAGGAACTTCCTTTCGCAGTATCTCGAATCGACCGTCATTCCCAAACGCTGGCGGTTCCCCGAAAGGCTCCCGCAGGATGCCATGGGCAAAATCAAGACGGCAGACATCAAGGCCCTTTTCGAGGATTCCCAAGAAGACCCGAACTACAAAATCCATAACGCGGATGTCCAGGGAAACGCGGCAACGATCGAAATCGAGATTCCCGAAACAAGCGACTTCTACAACGGACACTTCGACACATTCAAGTTGCTCCCCGCCGTAGTCCAAGTGAATTTCGTCATGAAACTCGCACACAAGTATCTCGGCACATCCCTCTCGATGCAGAAAATCCAGCGTACAAAGTTCACAAGCCCGATTTTGCCGGACACGCGAATCCTGCTGGATCTCAACTACGACAAAGACACCGGACGTATCACTTTTTGCTTCAGGAATGCGGAAGGCAAGAAATACTCCAGTGGAGCAATCAAGATCGGAACGGAAGTATAAATTATGGAAAATACAGCTTATTGCGCAATCATCCCCGTATACAGGCACGAAGGCACCGTTGAGGCGGTAGCCAAGGAAATTATCAAAAAAGGGCTTCATGTGTTCATTGTCGACGACGGGAACACTCCCGAAGCCAAGAAGGTTCTCGAAGACATTGCCCAGAGGATTCCAGAAATCACACTCATCTCCTACGCTAAAAACTGCGGGAAAGGGTATGCCGTGTCAAAGGGAATCGAAGCCGCATCCGAGGCCGGTTTCTCTTACGCCATACAAGTCGACGCCGACGGGCAACACGACCTGGGCGCATTGGAATTTTTCGTCAAGGCCTCCAAGAAGCACCCCGGAAATCTCATCGCCGGTTTTCCCCAGTACGATGAATCCGTGCCCAAGAGCCGCGAAAACGGCCGCAAGATTACGAACTTCTGGATTGCCATCGAGACGCTCTCGTTCGACATTCCCGACGCCATGTGCGGATTCCGCATTTATCCGATTGAACCGACTCTCCCTGTTATCCGCAAACTTTCCGACTTCCGCATGGGTTTCGATATCGAAATTCTCGTAAGGCTCAAGTGGAGAAACGTGAAGATGAATTTCTACCCCATCCAGGTCCGGTACCCGGAAAATGGTATTTCCAACTTCAGGATGGTTCGGGACAACATTTCCATTTCATGGCTGCACACCAAGCTTTTCTTCGGCATGGTATTCCGCCTCCCCATCCTGCTTTTGAGGAAAATCAAGAAAAATGGATAACTCTCAGGAACACTGGTCCGAGCACAAGGAAGTATCGTCGGGAACGTCCTGGACGTTCACCTTCATGTTCCTCATGGCAAAGTACCTGCCGCGTCCCCTGATTGTAGCGATATCCGCCATAATATGCTTTTTCTTTTTCCTCGGCGCAAAACCCATCCGGAAAAACTCGAGAACCTACCTCGAAAAGGTGGCAAAAGCGACCGGGCGAAAAAGCCCGACAACACTTGACTGCTACAAGCACGTTCTCTGTTTCGCACTCCAGATGCTCGAAAAGATGCTCAGCTGGATGGGACGCCTGAACGTGTCGGACTTGGAACCTAGCCCCGAACTAAAAGAATTCCAGAAATTCCTCACAACAGGGCATGGTGCCATCTTATTGAGTTCTCACCTCGGCAACTTGGACATGTTCCGGTCCCTGGGCGATATCGACGGGAATGCCAAAATCAAGGATTTGCGTATCTGCCCCATCGTCGACATCGAAAGTACTTCCAAGTATAACGATCTCCTACGCAAACTGAACCCGGAATTGATGGATAACCTCATCAACGCAAGCGACATCGGCGTCGATTCGGCAATCATGATCAAGGACAAGATAGACAAGGGCTATCTCATTGTCATCGCCGGCGACAGGACCTCCGCCACAAACCGCGGACGGACTCTCCGTGCCAAGTTTTTCGGAGAATGGGCCGAATTTCCAGAGGGAACCTTCATACTCGCAAGCATCCTCGGCGCACCCGTCTACTTCGGTGCCGGTATCCGTTGCAAGAATTTCAGCCTGAACTCCAAATACGAATTCAAGATCCGCAAGGCATCGACCCAATTTTCGGGCAGCCGCAAAGAACGGAAACAACAAATCCAGCCGCTGATAGAAGAATACATCGCATTTGTCGAAGAATGCTGCTGCGAGCATCCCTACCAGTGGTACAACTTTTTTGATTTTTGGGAAAAAAAGGAACAACAGCCATGAGCGAACCCATCATTGAAAATTCCATCGACATCGAAGTCGCCTTTTACGAAGTCGACCCGATGCAAATCATGTGGCACGGCAACTACATCAACTTCATGGAAAGGGCCCGCTGCGCTCTCCTCGATAAAATCGGTTACACCTACATAGACATGGAAAAAGACGGGTTTGGTTGGCCCGTAGTCGATGTTCATGTCAAGTACATGAGGCCGCTCCAGTTCCGCCAAAAAGTCCGCGTTACGGCGAAAATCACCGAATACGAATTCGGGCTCCGTCTTTCCTATACCTTCGTCGACATCGAGACCGGCAAGGTGACCACCAAGGCGGAATCGACTCAAATGGCCGTCGACATGAGGACTCGCGAAACAAGCCTTGTCTCCCCCAGACAACTCGTTGAAAAAATTGAAGCCTACCGGCAGAAACTCGCTAACGCGAACGGATAGTTCACCATGCTAAGCCCGATGAAATTTGCCACCATTCTGTTCTGCGCCTGCGCGCTACTTGCCACAAACGGATTCTCCGCCGAAGGAGAAATCTGGAAGCACCCCGTCAAGGATAGCGAATCCACGGCCATCGACAGCACCTTTGCTCCCATGACCGCACACAAAGTCGTGCGCGGAGATTTCAAGCAGACCAAGTTCATCGCGCAACTCAACCGGGAATTTGTATCGGTCGGGAAATTCACCATCGCAAACGGGAACGGCCTCCTCTGGGATACCGAAAAGCCCTTTGCAAGCCAGCTCGCCATTACCGAATCCGGGATGGTACAACAGAACGCGAATGGCACACGCAGCGAAGTCAGCGCCAAGGATAACGTAGTCTTCGCACAAATTGCCAAGACAATCCAGTCCGTTTTTTCGGGCAGCACAGCCAAGTTGCAGGCCGGATTCCACGTGTTTTTCGACAGACACGGAAAAACCTGGACAGTGGGCCTTGTCCCGAGGGAATCCTCCGTGAAAAAGGCAATCCAGTCCATCGAACTGAGCGGGAGCGCCTGGCTAGAACGCATAAAATTGGTAGACGGGAGCGGGAGCCCCCTCCTATACGAACTTTCAAACCCCAAGCCCAGTAGCGAACTTACCGTCAAAGAAAAGGCACTCCTTGAAAAATAAGTCAAAATTCATAGGTATCGCCATCTGGAGCATGGTGCATGTCACCATGCTCGTGCTTGCATTGTGCGCGCGCCCCTGGAACATCGACACATCGCTTTACTCTATCCTTCCTACGGCAAATTCGCTCAAAGAAGTCGGCGATGCCGAAAAGAAGATGGGCGAACAGACCATGAACCAGCTGAACATTCTCGTGGGCCACGAGGATTTCCAGACCGCATGCGATGCAGCGGACTGGTTCGACTCCACTTTGAAAGGCGACCCCCGGCTGGAATCCATCCGTTACAAGGTATCCGACGGAGCCCTCGAAGGAACTGCCGAGTACACCTACCATCACCGTTTCTCGTTGCTCGGGGATACCTACATACAGGCGCTCGCCAGCACGGCGGGAGCACAATTCGCACGCGACGAAGCGCTCCAACGCATTTACGGCGCATTCAGCCTAAGCGACCTTTCCCACCTCGAAGAAGATCCTTACCTGCTCGGAGCGCAAGCCTTTGAGCGATTCACTATGCACTCCCCCCTGCTTTCGAACAAGCTCTCCCTCAAAGAAGGGCGCCTCGTCGCAAGCGACTCTACCAAGACATACATTTTCTGGAGTGCAAAAATCCGGCCCGGTGAAAAGGGAATTGCAGGCGAAGGACATGTGCTGGAACAGGTCAACGCAGCAATCGACACCCTCCGTGAACGTTATCCGGGTATTTCTGTCGCCAAGTCGGGAGTCCCGTTCCACAGTTACGAAAGTTCCAAGAACGCTCAAAAAGAAATCACCTGGATTTCGACCATCTCTATCATTCTCGCGCTAGCTCTCCTCATCGCTATTTTCAGGACATTCATCCCCATCGCGAGCACGCTGTTCTCCATCCTCATGGCCGTCGTATCGGCCCTCGCCATCACATGGAGCGCATTCGGGGAAATTCACATGTTCACGCTGGTATTCGGTACGAGCATCATTGGCATCAGCATCGACTACGCCATCCACTTTTTCACCGATTGGAAATTCGCCAACGAAAATCACGATGGCCGCGAAGTCCGCAAGCGCATTTTTAAGGGGCTTATCCTCGGGTTCACAACAACCGAACTGGGCTATATCGCACTTTCTGTGGCGCCATTCCCGCTCTTAAGGCAAATGGCCCTATTCTCTGCCACAGGGCTTGCAAGCGCACTTTGCACAACGTTGTTCCTCTTCCAAGCATTCCCCAAAGCAAAGGTAGCCCATGCCGGGCAAGCAACCCGCATCGCCACATCGCTTTCGCACATGTACGACTGGTACTACCGCCTGCGCTGGCCGCTGAAAATCGCGCTACCGGCACTGCTCTGCGCGCTCGCCATTCCAGGGCTCATCCGCCTGAACATCCAGACCGACTTGCACAACCTCTACACCGTATCCGATTCTCTCAAAGAATCAGAGTTCCTCGCAAACAAGGTCATTGATTTTGGCATGAGCGGCAGCTACTACATCGTCAAAGGGGCGTCGGCCGAAGATGTTTTGCAAAAAGAAGAAGTGTTTGTACGCAAGATGGAACAAGGGAAAAAGGATTCCGTCTTCCGCAACTACCTCGCCATGAGTTACTTTGTCCCATCGCAAAAACGGCAGCAAGAAGATTTTGCGGTCATCAAACAATCGCTGCAAGGTGACGCCGCAGATTTCCTAAAATCACAGCAACTCGGCAGTGACTCCCTGTTCCAAAAGAGCCTCAAGAACTTCAGCCCCATCACCCCCGAAGATTCGTTCCCCAGCGATTGGCAAAGTGCATTACAAACGCTCTGGCTCGGGAAAATCGACAGTGCCTACTACAGCGCCGTCTTCCCGCTCCACGTGAAAGACGCAGCCGCACTGCCTAGGCTTGCCGATGGCTGCGACGGTGTCTACTTCGTGAACAAAGTACCAGAAATCAGCAAGTCCCTCACAGACATATCGCACATCCTGATTATTCTCGTCGCCATCACGAACCTGTTCATGTTCATCATCTTCATTCCCGTGTACAACCTGAAGACCGCATTCAAGATTATCCGCATTCCCGTGTGCGCAGGCATCGCGGTCGCAAGTATTTTTGGTCTGGCCGGAATCGACTTCAACTTCTTCGCCATCGCGGGCGTCATTCTCACCCTAGGGGTCGGGATCGACTACTCGCTCTTCTTCCGCGAAGGGAGCAACCACGTCGGCACGACGGCTCTCGCCATTGCCCTTTCGGCAGCCACGACGGTACTTTCGTTCGGAACGCTCTCCTTTAGCGAGTTCCAGCCCGTGCATGTTTTCGGATTATCGATATTTATTGGCACACTGACCTGCTTCCTCCTTTCTCCACTTACCCAAGAACGGAACTGACCCCCCAACTTTTCTATCTTTGACCCGATGAATTCTAACGGCAATCATCATAGCGCATTTGGTTTGGCTCAAGTCCTCATCGCGATGGCTGGTATGCTCCTGTGCTGTTGCCACAGCAACCAAAATAAACTATCCGTGGAACCGGTTTACTACACCGACGATAGTTTTGTTCACCTGCTCGATATTTCTGGCAGTGGGTTCTCGATGGATGCTCCCCAGCATATCGACGGGCGTTATGGTGAAAAAGAATTCTCGATGGACGCCTGGATGCGCATGAACGATTCGCTCTTAAGCGTCGTCTTGTTCAGTTCCTTCGGCAATACGTTGGCCGAAATCACCTGTTCACGGGATTCCATCCGCTTCAACAGCACCCTGATGGACATGGGAAAAATCAAAGCGGAATATATCATCGCCGACATCCAGCTCTGCTATTTCGACATGGCCGTTCTCAAACCGCATTTTGAATCGTACGGATTCACGCTGACCGAGACAACCGAAGGGGACACAACCGTCCGCAAGCTTTCCAAAGGGAGTACGGACATCCTCACTATCCGAAAAAACGGGAA
This sequence comes from uncultured Fibrobacter sp., assembly GCA_946405515.1. Taxonomy (GTDB): domain Bacteria; phylum Fibrobacterota; class Fibrobacteria; order Fibrobacterales; family Fibrobacteraceae; genus Fibrobacter. Next base: position 61,676 of record CAMJHM010000001.1, read on the forward strand.
TACCATTGAACTGGCAAATTCCCTACGCAACTACAGCTACACAGTGACCGGAGGGCAGGCACAGTGAACCAGCCGCTCTACATACAAGATTTTAGTTTCCATTCTGTACTCGGCCACGATAAGGCCCAGGTTTTTGACAAACTTATTAACGGACAACGCGGGGATTTCACCACGCTAGAACACGGCGCAGAACGTTTCTGCGTTTCGAATATCGATACCACAGATTTCCCTGCACCAGAAAACCCCTACTATAACGAACGGATTAATCGCCTCGCCGAAATTTCGCTGCGCGACATAGCTCAAAGCGTGCAGGCGGCCATCGACAAATATGGCGCTGGGCGCATCGGCACCTTTATCGGGTCGTGCGACAACGGTTCCGAAATTTCCATCAATGCGCTACGTTACCATAAGCAGCACGGAGAATTCCCCACAGGGTACAAACTGGACAAGCAAAAGGCAGACTTCCCGCTGGAATACATCATGTCCAGATTCGGCATCCACGGCCCGTGCGCACTACAGTCCACTGCATGCGGGTCAAGTGCCACCGCTATCGCGACCGCACGCCACCACATTTATGCAGGGGATTGCGACGCAGCCATCATCGGAGGCGTAGACATCGCCTCGCTGGCGGTCGTCCTCGGGTTCAATTCACTCGCGGCCGTCTCCCCGACGCCTACCAACCCCTTCAGCAAGAACCGCACAGGCATCACTCTCGGCGACGGCTCTGCATTCTTCCTTGTCACAAGGGAACCCGGCAACGCAAAGTTCAAGATTACCGGCATCGGTGAAAGCGCCGACGCCGACCACATTACCGCCCCGAGAGCCGATGGCGAAGGCGCCCGCCGCGCCATGGAAAGCGCACTCAAAGACGCTTGCCTGGAACCAAGCGACATCGGCTATATCAACCTCCACGGCACGGGCACCCGCCTGAACGACTCCATGGAAGGCATCGCCGTACACAAAGTGTTCGGCGACAACGTCCCCTGCAGTTCCACCAAAGCGCTTACCGGGCACACACTCGGTGCGGCCGGTGCCCTGGAACTCGCATTCTGCTGCATGGTACTTTCGGACTCCAACCCCGAAGGGCTTTTGCCTGTTCACCTTTACGACGGGGAATTCGATCCCGAAATTCCCGCAGTCCACCTCGTGCGCCAAGGCGACCGATGCAAAGGCATCCGTCGCATCCAAAGCAACTCCTTCGCCTTCGGCGGCTGCAATGTATCGCTTATCGTAGAAAAGGTCTAAAATGGAAGAATACAAGACAAAAGAAGCTATAATGCAAATCGTTCCCCACTCCGGGAAGATGTCCCTGCTCGACAGGGTCGTTGACTACAACTTCGAGAAGCTCGAAATCCACACCGAAGTGGACATCGTACCCGGTAGCATGTTCTTCGACAAGGACATCGACGGGATCCCGGTCTGGATCGGTTTCGAATACATGGCACAGAGCATTTCCGCACTTTCTGGCATCTACGGCAAGACACAGGGCCAAGAGCCGAAAATCGGGTTTATCATGAGCGTGAACAACTTTACCGCGAACAAGCCCCTTTTCCCGGCAAACTCCGTCGCAAAAATTTCTGTAAGGCAGACGATGCGCATGGACAACATCGTCACCTTCGATGGAAACATTTCCATAGGCGACACTGTCTTCGCGACTGCCGTCCTCAACACGATTGAAATTGACGACCCCAAAGCGGTACTTGAAAATTAAGGAACACAAAAGGAACAAAATGGACAACAAGAAACAAGTTCTCATTACAGGAGCAAGCGGAGGCATTGGCAGCGCCATTGCTCTCGCCGTGGCCGAAGCCGGCTACACTGTGGTCGCGCACTACAACCGCGGCAAGGCGGCTGTTGACGCCCTCGTCGAAAAGGTTCAAGCCGCCGGAGGTAGCATCCGCACGTTGCAATTCGACATTTGCAACCGCGAACAGTGCAAAGAAGTTCTCGAAAAAGACATCGAAGAAAACGGCGTCTACTACGGCATCGTCTCTAACGCAGGCGTATGCTCCGACATGACATTCGCCGGCATGAGCGATGAATCGTGGGACAAGGTGCTCGACACCAACCTGAACGGATTCTTCAATGTCGTGCATCCGCTCGTCATGCCCATGTGCCGCAAACGCATCGGACGCATCATCACCATTTCGTCGGTTTCTGGCGTCATCGGTAACCGCGGTCAGGTGAACTACAGCGCATCCAAAGCAGGCATCATCGGAGCCACAAAAGCACTCGCCACAGAACTTGCGAGCAGGAACATTACCGTCAACAGCGTCGCCCCCGGCGTCATCGAAACCGAGATGATCAAGGAAGCCCCGCTCGACATCATCTTACAGGCAGTGCCCATGAAGCGCGTCGGCAAGCCATCCGAAGTGGCAGCCACCGTGGTATTCCTCCTTTCGGAGGGAGCCGCCTACATCACACGTCAAGTCATTTCTGTCAATGGAGGTCTCGCATGACCCGTAGAGTTGTCGTTACCGGCGGCTCCTGCATTTCCGCCCTGGGCTGCGAAGTCGACGAAATTTTCGATAGTCTTCACCAGCTCAAGAACAAGGTCGTCCGCATGGACGATTGGGACCGTTACACGCAAATGAACACCCGGCTCGCCTCGCCGGTCAATTTCGAAGTCCCCGACCTGCCCCGCAAAAAAATCCGCGGGATGGGCCGCGTTGCCCTGCTCGCCACGGCATCTGCCGTCAGGGCCCTCAAAGATTCCGGGCTCGACCAAGACCCCGCCTTTTTGCAATCGGGCCGCGTGGGTGTCGCCTACGGTTCGTGCATGGGAAGCGTCTACCCGCTAGTGGACTTTTTCTCGATGCTTGTCACCGATGACTGCTCCAAGATTACGGCGACCACCTACATCAAGTCCATGCCGCAGACCTGCGCCGTGAATATCGCGGTGTACTTCGGCCTCACAGGGCGCCTCTACACGTCCAATACGGCATGCACTTCTGGCAGTATCAGCATCGGCACCGCCTACGAATACATCAAATACGGCATGCAAGACGCCATGATTGCCGGTGGCGCCGAAGAACTGAACCCGACCCAGTCCGCTGTGTTCGACACGTTGTTCGCCACCTCGACCATGAACGACCACCCCGAACTTGCTCCCGCCAGCTACGATAAAGACCGCGACGGGCTCGTTATCGGCGAAGGCAGCGGCACGCTCGTCCTCGAAGAGTACGAACACGCAAAAGCCCGCGGAGCCAAGATTTACGCCGAACTTGTCGGATTTGGCACCAACACCGATGGCGATCACCTCACCTCGCCCAAGGCAGAAACCATGCAACGCGCATTGGAGCTCGCCATCGAAGATGCAGGTATCTCGCCCGAAGCGATTGGCTATGTGAACGGCCACGGCACCGCCACCCCGCAAGGGGACAACGCCGAAAGCTGGGCCACATACAATGCACTCGGCAAGCGTGCAGTGCCTATCAGCAGCCTCAAGAGCTACATCGGCCATACGCTCGGTGCCTGCGGCGGTATCGAAGCCTGGACAAGCATCCACATGATGCACAGGGGTTGGTTCAGCCCGAACCTCAACCTCAAAAATGTAGACCCCGCTTGCGCCCCGCTCGATTATATTACTGGTAGCGGCCGAGAAATGGACGTAGATTACATCATGAGCAACAACTTCGCCTTCGGTGGGGTCAACACGTCGCTCGTGTTCAAAAAGATCTAGGTTCTATCCAAATTTAGTGAAAAGGGCGGTGCCAAAGCACCGCTCTTTTTTTGTGGTACATTCAAGCGAACATAATATTTATTAGACAAATTAAACCAGCACTGGTGGTTCGGGCAAAAATTTGTTTATTATTTTTTTAACGTAATCTTACCCCCACCCTAACAAAGGAGAAAATAATGGCAACAAGAGCCACCCTCAACCCGTCTCTCGAATTGAAAAAAGTTTCCGGCATACAGGAACGAAAGCCCGGCGTTCAATTGCTAAAATTCCTCATGCCCATTGAGGATTTCTTTTCCATTACCGGTCGCGGCACCGTTGTCATTGGCCAAGTCGAACATGGTTCGGTCAAAGTTGGAGACACCGTCGCATGTATCGGCTTTGGCAAAACCGCCGAATACACAGTTACCCTCATTAGCACAGAAGCTGGCCAAGTTGACAAAGCCAAGAAAGGTGACAAAGCAAGCCTGCTCCTTCGGGGCGCCAGCAACAAAAATATCGTCCGAGGCATGGTCGTTGCAATCCCGAGTTCCGTGCCAGAGGATACAGAATTCGACGCAGAAATCACCATAATTAGAAAGAAGGCTCCCGAACTCATCCCGCATTTAGAAGATTTAAAACCAGCAAAAAAAGCACAACTAACATTCTATATCCATACGGCTGTTGTCACTGGAACAATGACCCTTATAAAAGTACTCTCCCACACAACAACGAAATTAACGGCCAACGTCCACGTTAAATTAACGAAATCCGTCGCATTGCAAAAAGGCCTTTCCTTTACCGTTCGCAGCAGCAATCTTCAAACTGCAAGCGGAACCGTAACAAGAATCGGCAAACTGATCAAAGGATAAGACTACAAATCCCCCCACCAAAAAAAAGGGAGCGGTGCCAAGGCATCACTCCCTTTATTTTATCCAAACAATCAAAAATGCAACCATTTTGCATTGTATTACAAATACAACACAACATCTATACACACACCTAATCACATCTAAAAGAACATAATATTTGAAGAATAAATTAAACCAGCAATAGCAGTCCAAGCAAACAAATTTGTTTATTATCTTTATTTAAAATAAACTTACAAAAAGTTGTTTTCAACGAGTTTGGAGATAAAATACCACCCACCAAAGGAAGGAAATATGGCAAAAGAACATTTTCAAAGAAGCTTACCTCACATCAATCTTGGATTCTTAGGGGCCGAAAGCGACCGCAACGCCTTGGTCACAGCAATTCTAACGACTCTTAATGTACGAGGCATTTGCAGTGTAAGCACATCTGCCAAGGAGTTCAACACGCGAAGCCGCCACTACTCTATTGTAAACGATGGCATCTCACGCGTCGATTACATTAAAAACATGATAATCGGTGCAGCTCAAATGGATGGTGCTATTTTGGTTGTGCAAGCCCAAAACGCCGCTTCGTCCCAAGTGCGAGAGTACATGCTTTTCGCCCAACAAATTGGCCTAAAGAAAATAATCGTTTTCATAAACAACGCCGACCAGGTAGATGACCGCGAAATTCTCAATCTCCTTGAGTGCGAGTTACGCGAACAATTGTCCAGTTACGGCTTCGATGGTGACGACACACCAATTATCTGCGGATCCGCCCAAAGAGCTATCAATGGAGAATCCACCTACCAAGACAAGATTATCGAACTTTTGAACGCTTGCGACAACTATCTCCCAATTCCCGCAAGCAACGTCGACAAACCATTCCTGCTGCCGATAGAAGACATTTTCACCATTACCGGGCGAGGCACCGTAGCGACAGGACGCATCGAACGAGGCGTCATACACCTGGCAGACACAGTTGAACGCGTCGGGCTTTCGGACACAACAGCAACATACGTAGTTACCGGAATTGAAATGTTCCGCAAGTCTGTCGACCAAGCCCAAGCAGGCGACAACGTTGGCATACTCCTTCGCGGTGCAGACCGAAACGATCTCAAGCGCGGAATGGTTCTTGCAGCGCCAGGATCAATAAAAGCATACACCGACTTCAATGCCGACATATACATTCTAACAAGAGCCGAAGGTGGACGCTCCACTCCTATCGTGAATGGTTACCGCCCCCAGTTCTACTTCCGCACCACCGACGTGACAGGAACGATGCAATTCCCCAATGGCGTGACAATGATAACGCCCGGTAGTTCCGCATCAGTCACTGTTCAGTTAATTACTCCAATCGCCTTGGAAAAAGACCAGCGTTTCGCAATTCGCGAAGGGGGACGAACTGTCGGAATGGGCATCGTAACAAGACTCCTTCCGCGCATGCCCAAGACGAGCAAACCATTCCTCATCCCCATCAGCGAAATCGTAGCCACAGTAACAGGGCGTGGGACTATCGTTTCGGGCCAAGTCGAGCGAGGCACACTCAACTTGCTCGACATGAGCGAATGTATAGGATTTGGCAAAACAGCTAACTACGCCGTTACAAGCATCAGCGTTTCCAACAAAGACAGCGAAAGCGCCAAAGAAGGCGACAACGTATCCATTCTCCTCCGTGGAGCCGGCAAAGACGACGTCGTCAAAGGCATGGTCGTCGCCACCCCAGGAACCGTAAAAGAAGGCAAGGAATTCGATGCCGATATTACAATTCCAGGGAAAGACGAAGGCGGACGCCACAATCCGTTTAAGGATCAGATGAGAATTCAGAATCCGAGATTCCAGATCCGCACCGCCGTTGTATCCGGGACGTTCCAAATTTTGGGTAACATGGTCAGTCCTAACGTGCCCTTCCCCATCCATGTCAAATTGGCGCAATCCGTAGCGTTAGAAGTCGGCCTTCAGGTGAAGCTCCGCAACGACACCAAGGTTGTCGCAACCGGGGTTATCACGAAAATCGGCTCGTAATAACGCAAGACCACAAGAAAATCACCACCCACAAAAGGAAGAAAAAATGGCAAAAGAACGTTTTGATAGAAGCAAACCCCATTGCAACATCGGCACCATAGGCCACGTCGACCACGGCAAGACCACCCTCACCGCAGCCATCTGCACGACTCTCGCTGCCAAGGGTCTCGCCAACGCCAAGCGCTTTGAGGAAATCGACAACGCCCCAGAAGAAAAGGCCCGCGGCATCACGATCAACACCTCCCACGTGGAATACACCACTGCCAACCGCCACTACGCTCACGTTGACTGCCCGGGGCACGCCGACTACGTGAAGAACATGGTGACCGGTGCCGCCCAGATGGACGGAGCCATCCTCGTCGTAGCAGCCACCGACGGCCCGATGCCCCAGACGCGCGAGCATATCCTGCTTGCCCGCCAGGTCGGCGTAGAGTACATCGTCGTATTCATAAACAAGTGCGACATGGTTGACGACGAAGAACAAATTGACCTCGTCGAAATGGAAATCCGCGATCTACTGACCCAGTACGGTTTTGACGGAGCCAACACCCCGGTCATCCGCGGTTCCGCACTCAAGGCCCTTGAAGGAGACAACTTCTACATGGGCAAGATTATGGAACTCCTGGAAGCCTGCGACATCTACATCGAACTGCCGAAGCGTGAAATCCAGCAGCCATTCCTGCTACCTGTCGAAGATGTGTTCACCATTACTGGCCGTGGCACCGTCGCCACGGGCCGTATCGAACGCGGCGTCATCCACCTGAACGACAGGGTCGAACGCGTCGGCATTCTCGAGCCCGCCATATACACCGTCACCGGTGTGGAGATGTTCCGCAAGCTCCTTGATTACGCCGAAGCCGGCGACAATGTCGGCATCCTGCTCCGCGGTGCCGAAAAGAAGGACATCCTCCGTGGCATGGTCCTCGCCGCCCCCGGCACAATAAAGGCTTATTCCTATTTCGATGCAGAAATCTATGTCCTCACGAAGGAAGAAGGCGGGCGCCACACCCCGTTCGGGAACGGCTACCGTCCGCAGTTCTACATCCGCACTCTAGACGTTACCGGCACAGTCCGGTTGCCGGAAGGTGTCGAGATGGTGCTCCCAGGTGACAACGTAAGCATTTACGTCACGCTCATCACACCCGTCGCTCTAGAAAAGGGCCTTCGCTTCGCAATCCGCGAAGGGGGACGCACAGTCGGTGCCGGCATGATAACAGCGGTCTACGACAAACCCAAATACTAATAGTCGGCAAACAAGCCTATAGAACAACATAAAAAATATAGCCCTGCACTACGATCCAGTGCAGTTTTTTTTCATACAAAATAGAAGTTAACTAAGCATCCACAAGTTATGCAAAAGTTATGCAGTAAAAAAATATTTACATTATTATTTAGAATCTGCATAACAAAGTAGCGATAACGTACGCTCTTTTATACACATTTTACATCAAAAGTAACTACAGAATATAACGTACCATTTTTCCTAAAAAATGGAAAAATATTTTGTTGTAAATTTTCCATATTGCTTTATTCAAAAAGTTATCTTATTTTGCACGCAAAGAACCGAATAGGAATTTATGATTAACGCTGCTTTGCAATTTTTAGTTTCACAGCTAAACCAATATTTGCGTAGAAAGTTTTCTGCACAAGAAAATGTCGCTATTGTGTCGAAGATGATGGACAACGATGGGCGTGAATCCGAAAGTGCAACAAACAAACTGGTCATGTTCCTCGCTAACGTCGAAAAAGATTCCATGACGCAAGCCAGCACAAAGCCGGAATTCGACGGATTTCGCAACATCATTCATTCCAAACCGATTTTCTTGAATTTGCACATTGTCTTGGCGGCCAATTTCAAGGCAAGCCATTACGAGGAATCGCTAAAATACCTTTCTCGAGCCGTGGGCTTTTTCCAAGACCATAGCGTTTTCGACCGAACCTCCTTCCCGGAACTCAACTCAGGGCTCGAAAAGCTGATTGTCGATGTGGAAAACCTGAACTTGCAGGAAATGTGCAACTTGTGGAGCCTCGTGGGTTGCAAATATGTCCCTTCCGTCATGTACAAGGTCCGCACGGTCGCACTCGGGAGCGGCTACTCGTACTACCGTCCTTACGTTGTTCACGTTCCAGAAGAAGCATCTATTGGAGCCTACTGATGAATTACGGGATTTGGGCAGACATCTTTATGGAACACGAATACGTTGGCGGCAGGTGCGAAGATTTCACCTTCCGGCCAGACCCGCCAACAGCAGAAACCATGAAGCGCGAAGGCATCATGATGCGCGAAACCGCTGGAGGCTTCCGGCTGATTGCAGATGAAGCCGCATTCTCCCACGAGATAAGCCTCGTTTTTTGGGCATACCCAGTGCAAAGCAACCTGTGGAATGTAACAGAGTTCGGCAAAATCCCGGCAGACTCCATTCCGTTTGCCCGGATCAAAGACGAATCCCTGCAATGGGAAACATCTTCAAAAGGCGACATTCCCGAGGCAATGCAACTTCCCAAGCCCATGTTCGGCATGGAAATTGCAAATTCCCAGGGAAAATCAGGCGCAAGCATCACGTTATCGCTCAAGACAAAAAAGATGAAATGGTACTACTACATTTCTGGCCTACCCGATAACGACACTGCCGAAATCGTAAAAATTAAAGGCGACAAAGAAACCTCCCCTTTCGACACCACCAAGGGAAATCTAGGAGAATCGGTATTCGTATCGAAACAAGAAATCCCGCTACGTTATGGCGCACCTCCGCTTTTTCAATTACGTGAAAAGAAAACGTCAAAAGCAATCATAAAGTGTTTACCTAACATGGACGCGCGATCGGTCTCCACGGTCATTCTCGACGGTAGGCGAGAGATTGTCGCTGAATCATTTGTTAACACATAACCCCATAGGAGATAAAACAAAATGCCTACATCATACAAAACTCCGGGCGTCTATCTCGTCGAGAAAAACGCATTCCCAAGTTCTGTAGTGGAAGTTGCCACGGCAATACCCATGTTTATCGGCTATACCGAAAAGGCCGAATACAAGGGACAATCCGTGTTCAACAAGCCCTTCCGCATTTCGTCATTTGCGGAATACAGGGCCGTCTTTGGCGAGGGCGCTCTGATGCGCTACAAGCTCGAAGAAGGTGGAAAAGTGGTCCCGCCAAAAGTCCGCTTCCGCCTTTTCGACGCCATTCGCATGTTCTACCAGAACGGTGGTGCCACCTGCTATATCATGGCAGTGGGCCCCTACGGCGAGGAAATCTCGGAAAAAGCCTTGACCGAAGCCATCATCCCGTTCGAAAAAGAACAGGAACCGACATTGGTCGTGATTCCCGAAGCCGTCTCGCTGGAAACAGCCGACGCCTGCGCCAACGTGCAGAACGCGATGCTCGCCCACTGCGCAAAGATGAAGAATCGCTTCGCCATTCTTGACGTGTTCGATGGTTACAAAGAACCGCGCGAATGCATCTCCACCTTCCGCGAAAAGGTGACATCGTTCTTGAACTACGGTGCCGTTTACTATCCGTGGCTCAACACGAGCGTGGTACAGTCGAACGAAGTCACGTTTGCAAACGTCGAAAACCTGGATGCCCTCACGACGATGCTCAATGCAGCTGTCCCGGCGGAGCCCGCCGAAAAGGCCGAACAGATCAAGGCCGAAATCGCCCAGATGGCCTCCGCCAATGTGAAGGACGATGCACAGGTACAGAAAATTCACCGCACACTTTCGGTGATTTGCCCGAACTATGCAACAATCATGGACTTGGTCCGCGAACAACTGAACTTGATGCCGCCCGCAGGTGCCATGGCTGGTATCTACACCTTGGTGGACAACTCCATCGGCGTATGGAAAGCTCCGGCCAACGTAGGCGTGAACGGCGTCATCACTCCGACCGTCAACCTCACGAACGACGAACAAGAAGACTTGAACGTTCCCATCAATGGCAAGGCCGTGAACGCCATCCGCACCTTCGTGGGTGACGGCAACAAGGTCTGGGGCGCGCGCACTCTCGACGGCAACAGCCTCGATTGGCGTTACGTGAACGTCCGCCGCACCATGATTATGCTCGAAGAATCTATCAAGCTCGCATCGAAGGCATTTGTCTTTGAGCCGAACACCGCAAACACATGGGTGACCATGAAGGGCATGATCAGCAACTTCTTGACCAGCGTCTGGAAGCGCGGTGGCCTCGCCGGCACGAGCCCCGAAGATGCATTCGAAGTCCACGTGGGCCTTGGCGAAACCATGACCCCCGAAGACATTCTCGAAGGCATCCTGCGCATCACCATCAAGGTCGCCTTGATTCGCCCGGCAGAATTCATTGAACTCACTTTCCAGCAACAGCAACAGAAATCCTAATAGGAGGTAATAAAAATGGCAGAAGATGGTTCTACACAACACGCCAGCGTATGGCCGATGCCCAAATTCCACTTTCAGGTGAAATGGGGCGATCAAGAAATGTCTTTCCAGGAAGTTACCGGCCTGGATGCACAATCCGAAGAAATCAAGTACCGCGTTGGCAACAGCAAGGTTTATTCTGTTGTTAAGATGCCCGGCCTGATCAAGTACAGCAATGTCACAATGAAGAAGGGCATTTTCAAGGGCGACAACAAGTTCTGGGATTGGTTCAACCAGATTAAGATGAATACGATCAAGAGGATCGATATTACGATTAGTCTTTTGGACGAAGCAGACGCCCCGGCAATGACCTGGACGCTCAAGAACGCCTGGCCGACCAAGATTTCGGGATACGAACTCAAGGCCGAAGGGAACGAAGTCGCAGTAGAAAGCATTGAAATTGTCCATGAAGGCATGACAATTTCGAATAGCTAAGGGACGCCATGGGTGATACTGTCGAATGGTCGATTCCCGTTATATTCCACTTTTCTGTAAAGTTGGGCAAATCGGAGATTGCGTTCAGCGAAGTCTCCGGTTTGGAAACAACGATAGAAACGAAGGAAGTTCGTAGCGGGGGCGACAATTCGACAGTTTACCACTTACCCGAAAAAATAAAGCTTTCCGATTTGGTCTTGAAACGGGCCATACTCAAGGATAGCGACCCATTTTTCAGATGGTGCATGAAGAACATGAATTCGTCGATGAACGCATTCCAAGTGGACCCTCAACCCATCGAAGTCACCTTGCTAGATGAGAAGAGCGAGCCCATAGCAACGTGGACATTTGAAGGGGCTTATCCGTTCAAATGGGCGTTCAGCACACTTGACGCTATGAAGGCCGAAGTGATGATAGAAACGGTTTCGTTGAAATATCGAAGTATAGAGAGGATATTATAACCATGTCGCTAGAAATCAGGAACCTTAGTATCAGCGTAAAAATTGAAGCAGGCGAAAAGGAACATGAATCTTCAGATTCCCTTAAAAAAGATGTCTTGAGGGAATGCCGCCAGATGATTGAAGAATCCATCCGATGGGACAAGGAGAGATAAAATGTCACAACATCTAAGTAGGTTGACATTAGTCCCTTATTTCAAAAGTGGGAAAAAATTGCAACGCATCCCTAATCGGGACCCGTTCAGCGTCATGTTGAACCCAGAAACATTTACAGTCATCGATGGAATTGAAAAGGTTTCTTTTTTCGATGGAAGAATAAATCAAGAATTCCACATGCTCAAAAGTTCGACATTTAAACTTTCAACAATCCTCCTCGATGCAACGGGAGCGATTCCAAAAGATTTGTGGCCCAAAGGATGCAACAGTATCAAAGATATGATGGATTGCCTGAAAAAAGCAACCATTATGCCTTATGGAGAAGCACATAATGTCCCCATAATAAAAATACATTGGTGCGGAATGTCTTTTACGGCTTATGCTTCAGGGCTAAAAACAGATTACACTTTATTCAACGTCAAAGGAGTCCCGTTACGCGCCGAAGTCACTTTGGATCTCGTCCAAGATTTTTCTGAGGGTTGGCCGTATGAAGAATATAAATCTCCTGATTTAACACACCTTGTAGAAGTAAAAGCAGGCGATACTTTACCGCTGATGTGCAATCGCATCTATAACGACCCCTCGTATTATCTTCAAATAGCACGAATCAACGGCTTGACAAATTTCAGACAGATTAAGCCAGGAATGATGCTGGAATTTCCGCCAATCAGAGAGTAAACGATGCCAGAGTCTCCTTTAAATAGTGCCAGCCAAGTTGTTGAATGCGCGCTTTTCTGTGGAGGGAAAGCATTACCATCAACGACAACGATTTTATCTGCAGATGTAGATTATCACATCAATTGCATTCCAAAGGCAACGATTGTCCTTGCCGATGGAGATATCACCAGAGGTAAATTTGAGCTGTGCGAAGATGACCAATTAAAGCCAGGCAAGGAGATTACGCTCAAAGCGGGATACGATGCAAATCTCGAGCCTATTTTTACAGGCACAATCGTACGCCTAGGGGTCACCACTCAAGCAAATGGAAGAAGTTGTACAAAAATCGAGTGCCGCCACAAGGCAATCGCAATGACAAAATCACGCAAAAGCGTATGTTATGTGAACAAGAGCGACGACAATATCGTCTCCGAAATAACATCAAAATATAATGTGGACATCAGCTCATCCATGGGGGGCGCCACCCATAAAGAAATATTGCAATATTACTGCACAGACTGGGATTTCATCATGACCCGAGCCGAAGCAAATGGTTGCTGGTTATTGGCCGATAACAATGGCCTTTCAATAAAACCCATTGCCGCCGGAGGGAATGCGGCCATTTCGCTCACTTGGGGAACCGACCTCATCGATTTCAATGCGACAGTTGATGCCGAAAACCAAATAAAAAAAGCGGTATCATGTTCCTGGGATATCACCAAACAAGATATGATTTCCAGCAATTCCGATGCGCAATCCGTTCAATCTCAAGGAAACCTAGCTGCAGCTGATTTGCAAAAAGCCCTCCCCATACCAAACGCCTTATTGCAAACAAATTCTCCAATAGACAGCGACACACTCAAAACTTGGGCAAAAGCGGAGCAACTAAAAAATGAACTTTCCCGCATTTATGGCAATGCGACATGCATCGGGAACGCAAAAGTAAATTTAGGCGAAAAGCTCAAACTTGATTATATAAGCACACGTTTTAATGGCGATGCCCTTGTATCGGGGATACGCCACCACTTAGAGCCCGCCTTTTGGAAAACGACCTTCTCCTTTGGGATGAAAAAAGAATGGTATGCCGAAAAATTCAGTACCATGGCTCCAACAGCTTCCGGTTACAACTGTGGAATCACAGGCCTCATGACAGGCATTGTTGAACAGATTAGCGACGATCCGGACAAACTCAATCGCGTCAAAGTAAAAATCCCTCTGATGCAAGGCGATGAAAAAACAATATGGGCTCGCCTCGGGACTCCATACGCCTCCAACGGTATTGGCGGGCTCTTTTTCCCAGAAAAAGGCGACGAAGTCGTACTCGGATTTTTTAATGGAGACCCATCCAGCCCTGTAATTCTCGGGAGCCTCTACAGTTCAAAAAATAATGTCCCACAGAAACTAGAACAACCGAACAACATCAAGCAACTTTTAACCCGAGCAAAACTCAGTGTTGTCTTTGACGAAGAAAAAAAATCCATTACAATAACCACCCCGGGAAAAAGAAAAATCGTACTGGACGACGATGGCAAAAAAATATCACTGGAAGATCCCGACAAGAACAAAGTCGAAATGAGCAGCAGCGGAATCAAATTTGATTCGCCAAAAGATATTGTCGTCAGCACCAAAGGGAAATTCAATGTCGATGCCAAAGGCGGCATCATCCTCAAATCGGCAACAGACCTGAAAGGCGAAGGTTTGAACGTAGAATTCAAGGCAAAAGTCGGGCTCAAGGCCCAAGGGACTGCCACGGCAGAAATTTCGGCTTCGGGACAGACCGTTGTCAAGGGCGCCATGGTCATGATCAACTAGGGAGAAGATATGCCACCAGCAGCAAGAATTACCGACATGCACACATGCCCCATGCAGACTCCCGGAGTTCCGCCCGTACCGCACGTAGGCGGGCCAGTCATCGGCCCTGGAGTTCCCACCGTCTTGATTGGCGGCATGCCCGCTGCCGTCATGGGAGACAACTGCGTATGCTCAGGCCCTCCCGATGTAATTGTCAAAGGTTCCGCTACGGTCATGATTAACAAGAAACCCGCCGCGCGCATGGGCGATTCCACCGCTCATGGCGGCACCATCGTCTTGGGATGCCCTACGGTGCAGATAGGAGGATAAATGGATTCTCTGACTTTTCTTGGACGTGGGTGGAAATTCCCGTTGAAATTTGAAAATGGCACCGTCGCCATGTCCGAAGCCGAAGAAGATATCGAAGAGAGTCTGCGCATTTTGCTAGGGACACACCCTGGCGAACGTATAATGCGCCCCGAATTCGGTTGCGGCATCCATAAGTATTGTTTCAATGATTACAGCAACGTGACACTCTTGCAAATCACAGACGAAATCAAGGATGCCATAAAACAATTCGAGCCAAGAATTGAAATCGAGAATATTGACATTAAAGCAGAAGCAATGGACGAGGTAATGGAAATCTGCATCTATTACAAAGTCATCGCCACCAACAGCCGCCGCAATTTGGTGTATCCGTTCTACATAAACGAAGCTACAGACGCCTCAATATAAGGGAATATTTGTGAAGGACCACGTTTTCGTCAATGATGGATTGAGTCAGCAAGCCCGCTCGTTCAAGGAACTAGCGAGGGATTTTGTCGCAATCAACGACATGTCCTTAGAGCAGCTACTCGAAAAAATCTACGATTACGAACAGCAACACGATTGCCCGCAAGTCCTCGATAAAAAAGATATTCCGGCCCTAGTGAGCGCCATTGAATCGGAGGCCGACGGGAATGCAGAACCCTCGGCAGCCATTTACGCCATATTCGCAAAACTTCTAGAGCACATCCAAAAGCACCTGAACGAATTGCCGGAACGCCGTATTGACTTCTATTTCCGCAAAGTGCTCGGAGAAAAGCCGAACGAAGCACACGGTGACCACGCCCATATCGTATTCCCCATCGAGGTAGAAGATTTCAACTACAAATTACCCAAAGGAACGCGATTTACCGCAGGCACAAACGAAGAAGGCGAGACAATTGAGTTTAAATCCGTAACCAATGCCGAACTCAACGACACTCAGGTACAAAAGATTTTAACCCTTGCCATTCCCGAAAACGGCGCTCCGATGTTTACAGAAATCCCCACCTATACACCGGAGCAGGCCCTAGAAAGCAAGGAACATACGCCCTATCCGTTATTCGGTCTCACACGATCTGGCGACCGCGTAACAACCTCGCAATATGCACGAGTCGGGTTAGCCGTATCTTCACGATTACTTTACCTGAACGAGGGTACCCGACGTATAAGGGTACAGATGGTTTTTGAAGAAGAATCCGTCAAAGGCACACTCCTAGAGAAAGGACAAAGCCCAGAACAGTTCCTCAGAGTATTTTCAAACGCATTCCGCATCTCGCTTACAACAGAAGAAGGCTGGTACGAAGCGGAGGGATACCAACTCGAGTCATGTGTCCTAGACCCCCAATACCTCCCGAACAGCATTGGTCTAATTTTCCAAATTCCGGATATGGCACCGCCAATCGCAAATTGTGACCCATCTGTTCATGGCAAAGATTTCACCATGAATCACCCTGTGATGCGCATTCTCATGACATCAAGTTCGTCGTACAATCCATGGAAAAACTTCAGGAACATGGTCTTGCGCGAGGTGAGATTGCAAACAAAAGTGACGGGATGCAGACGGCTCGCCCTCAGCAGCGATATCGGGCCGCTTTCAATGAACACTCCAGTACAGCCGTTCGGCCCCCTGCCCACTCTAGGGAACTCATTTATCGTAGGTTGCGAAGAAATCCGAGGCAAGAGACTTTCGTCCTTCGAAATTCGCGGAAGTTGGCGCGGGCTCCCCAACACGCGAAATTTCTGCGATTGGTACAAACAATACCCCGATGCGCCCCTTACTCGAGACTTCAAAGTGTCGGTATCGGCTTTGTTGGGTGGATACTGGTCCCCCTCCAGTTCGCAAGCGCCGATAGTTCACGAATTATTCACCTCCAACCCCGACAGCATTTCAAACAAGTTTTCCATATCGTGTGACAATATGCTTGGCGGAAAATCATTCAGCGCAAGTTACGATGCTGACGATTTTGAATACACACCAAGCGCCCGCGACGGATTTTTCAAACTTAAGCTCATTTCCCCAGAAAAAGCCTTTTTACATCAGGAATATTCGAAGGTCCTTTGCGGCAACTTGGCGCAACGAGCCATCAAGAAAAATTTCGAAAAAGAAATGGAGTTTCCAAACCAGCCCTACACACCGGAATTGGAAAACCTTTCTGTCAACTATACAGCCACTGCTGAAATCAACATGAAGCGCGCCGAACATAGCGATGGACAAATTCTGTTCTTGCGGCCTTGGGGCATCAGTACAAAAAATCACCTAAAACTTCAGGACGGGGCGCTCTTTTTGGGACTTTCACCGACAGCAGGCGGCAAGAAAGTCAATCTGTATTTCCAGATGAATCGCGATTCCGACAACATTTACGGAGAAGACGAAATCGGATTCCTTTGGGCATACCTGAACGAGAATGGATGGACAAAAATCCCTGCCGACAGCATTCTTTACAACACAACGGCAAACTTTACAACCTCTGGGATTGTCTCCCTTTCGCTCCCCAAGGATTTCCAAGTAGATTCGCCCATGATGCCCAAGGGACTATGTTGGATTCGCCTAGAACCCCAAGGCGAATGGCGCCATTGCAGCCGCCTGTTCTCGGTCTATGCGCAGGCCGTCGAAGTCGTGCGCTGCGGAGGTTTTGGACAAATACAAAACTTCAGCCACTGCAAGCCAGGAAGCATTAACACGCTAGAAGAAAGTATCGGCGGAATTTCGGAGGTTTATCAACTCGATGAAACATTCAGCGGGGAGCCCGAAGAAGATGACGACGGAATGCGCACCCGCGTGGCCGAATACCTGTACCACCGCAATCGTGTTTTGACTGCAAAAGACTGTGAACGCATGATTCTGGAAGAATTCCCCGATGTACACTTGGTCAAGTGCTTTGCCGGGCTCAATCCCAAAACACCTGATATCGCCAGCCCCGGGTACATGCTCGTCGTTCCTGTTTCGCCCCTTTACGACGAAGGCCGCATTTGGAACCCGCGCCTGAGCGGGATGATTTTGGACAACATCAAGACCTTCCTAAAAGAACGGACATCGGCCTTTTCGAAAATTATCGTCATAAACCCTCAATTTGAAAAAATACAGGTGCGCTGCAATGTGGATTTTGTCAACGACATCAATGAAGGTGAACAGCTTCTGAAACTGAATGAACAAATCAACCATTACCTTTCTCCATGGAACGAAGGCGGATTGACACAATTTTTTGGTTGTACACTTGACAAAGAACGCCTCCTGATGTTCATCCAAAGTTTGCCCTATGTCGAAGCCGTCCATGACTTTTCTGTGCTCCGCATCAGTTCCAGGGATCACAGCAATTACTGCATGGAGGAATCCGGAGGGAACAACGCCAACCTCATTCGCGGCACATACCCTTGGAGCATTCTCACGCCCATGAAAAAACACTTTATCAATGTTGTCACAAAAGTTGAAGATTTCAGGGATATCACCATAGGCTACGGTGATCTTGAAGTCGGCTCCACGTTTATTATCCAGAGGAGAAACAATGTCTAAACTTAACCGTGCTCTTTTGAAAAACCGATTCAAAGCTGGGCAGATGCCCTGTGAAGAGGATTTTATCGACCTCATTGATTCCATGGTCAACATGGAAGAAGAAGGAATTGAAAAGACTCGCGAGACAGGCCTCAAGATTTCGCAAATCACGGATTCCGGCAAGTTGATGAGCTTTTACGAAAACTCGACCGAAGGCCACCCCTTGTGGCAAGCCGAAATGCGCATGGACATGAATGCGGAGCGGAGCGGGATGCACCTGAACACACCCGGAATCGACGAGGCCTCAAGCGTACTCTCGTTGGTTGGCCCCCTGCCCGATAGCGAAAAAAAGGATATTGCCGTCGGAATCGGAACGCGCGAACCCGAATGTGAACTGGACGTACATGGAGTTATCGCCTCGTCGGGGCGCATCGGCAAAGAAAACGAAAATTTCAAGGTCCCCACCGATGGAAAGTGGCACGACATTACCGAAGAAATGAGCGGTTGCCAAGCATTCGAAATCATGGCAGGAGCCGGAGGCCAAGAAGACGAAGGACGCTTCGCGCTGACTCATGCCATTGCCGTAAACGTTTTTCACGGAAGTCCTAAAGTAAACAAGACGCAGTCATACTATGGCGGGCGTGGTTCAAGAATTGACGTACGTTGGAAATCGGGAAGCGAAAAATACAGTTTCAAGTTACAACTGCGCGTCCATTGCGCCTACAAAGACGGCTCTTACATACGCTACCGCCTGACAAAACTCTGGTATGATAACTTCATGGTAACGGCCCTTGATTAAGCAGCTTAAAAAAATTACGGAGCCACAGGAGCTTGACTACGAGACACTACGCCTCGAAGGCATCCGTTATATCCAAAAACTGTGCGGAAACGTTTGGACCGATTACAACCCGCACGATCCGGGCATCACTATCCTAGAGCAGATAGTCTTCGCCCTGACCGATTTGGGTTACAAAACTGGATTTGACATCGAAACATTCCTAGCGCAAGCAGACGGCAAAATTGACTATAACCGCGAAGCGCTTTACAGCCGCGAACAAATCATGCGGCAATTCCCCGTAACACGCCACGATTACGAGCATTTTTTCAAAACTAAACTCGGCTGTGAGCGAGTCCTATTCCATGTAGAATCTCCAGGAATCTATTCAGTTCGCCTTTGGCCTGCAGAATCTTCCACAGAATCCAGCGATTCTCTTGCAGAAAAATTCTCGGCTCTCTGGAGCAACTGGCGTTGCCTTGGCGAGAAAGTCAACAACATTACCATTAGCGAAGGCAAGACTGAACCGATACACCACCAATACAAAACTTTATTTGAAATTCGCGAAAATACTTCGCCAAGTTTGCCGAAGGGAAATCCATGCAACTTCATGGATTTTACACCCCTAATTGAACAGTTCCCTTCAATTTACCGTTACGGCAAAAGCGCCGACGAACTCAAAAAATATCTGGAACCGATAGAGCATATCTTCTTGATTTTCTTGCAAGCAATGCAAGACTTTGCCGACATATTCTCGGTATATTCCCTCAAGACCGATCTTGAGCACTACAACCAAATCTTGAACCAGATGCTCGCCATGTACGGGGTTAAATTCCCTGAAGAACTATTCCTGTTGCTGCGGGAAAACGACAATACAGACAGCGAAATAGTCATGGATGCAACCACCACATACCGGAATTTACTCCGCGCCAAAGTTCGTTACCTGCGCCACTTGCCCGAACTTCACCTCCATCGCTGCGGCATCTGGTGGAAGCCCCGAATAGAGACGATGCTCGGCATTCCATTGTCTAGCAAGGAATCCTCCATACACATGCACGCACTGGATGGAATCTATCTCGAAAAAGGCTTCGGCAAAATATACGTTGTCTGGTCGAACGAAACGCCGTACACTAATACGCAAAAAAAGCGGGCAGGAATAGAACGCTTTATCCGCGACGAACTGCCCGCCCATCTGGTCCCTGTCTTTTACTGGGTGACTTCGGAAATGTCCGAAGAATTTTACAGGAGCGCCGAAAGAACGGACACGGCAAAAAAATGGCTCGATGGACATGAAGACTACGTTTCGGAGGCATTATGGCTATGATTGAATGTAACCGCATCGGCGATATGACTCTGGACCTGACCTGCGCCAATCCCGAGCAGGCGAACGACATCGAAAGCCGTCTTTACGATTTTGCACGGAACGGCTTGGCGGAAACTCTGGACAGCATCCTCGATTCGCTCGCCCCCGAAGGCGAAGATGTAATTTTAGACAAACTTTCCATAGACCTTGGGACAATCCCCGCACAAGACCCGCTCGGCCACATTCTCAAAAAATTGCCCGAAGAATTCAGGAAGCAAGTCAAAATGGACCTGCTCAAAAGGCAGTGTATCCCGGTCGCAAAAATCTTGCAAGATTCCTGCGGCCAGCGCCTTACTCTTGAAAAATCAACGATGCTTGAAAAACTCATCAACAACTGCATCGCAGAATGGTGCCAGGAACATGCCGAAGAAAAGTTTGACCCATTGCGCGTTGCCGAAGTCATCTTGAAACGAGTCCAAGCACAAAATCCAGGGCTCGACATCCGGCAAATCGCATGCAGCGTTTTCGAAAAATTGAAATCGCTTGGGCAAAAGAAGCCAACCGCTCCCGCGCCGCGCCAGCCACACGCAGGGGACAGCGGCATCGTGCTGCTCACTCCGTACATTCCGATGCTCCTCGAAAAGGCAGGTTGCATAAAGGCAGGCAAATTCATCGACGACGAGAGCAAAAAAATGGCCGTTGCGCTCCTGAACTACACGGTATGTGGTAACTACGAACCACCCAAGGCCGAAAAATCGATAGCGCAACTAATCTGCGGATTCGACGCCGGAGAAAAACTCGAAGAACTGCCCACAATATCAGACGAACTGAAAGCACTGGCAGACAGCCTGCTCCAAGGGGTTATCGCAAATTGGGGCGCTCTCGGGCACACATCTGCCGACGGCTTGCGAGCCTCCTTCTTGATTCGCCGGGGAATCTTGGAAAGTGGCGAAGAAGGGCAAGAACTCTCGGTTGAAAATTCCACATACGACATGCTGCTCGACAAGCTGCCGTGGGGATATTCTACCGTAAAACTCTCCTGGATGAAGACTCCCTTGCATGTGAAGTGGCGCTAGAGGTGAACATGGAAGAGACTCTCAAGAACGAAATCAATTGGTGCCGGCAGATTATCGACCTGCGTTTCGAGCAATACTTTTGCTCCGAAGACGACGAGCGCAAAACGCTGGACGTACTGCTGTGCCCCCCGCCCGAGCTGGACACGCACACGCCCTACGGAGAAATCGTCACGCGCATGCAGCTGGGATTCGATGAGCGATTGGTGCTCACGCTCGCACTGCTCCCTCACCTTTGCCCACAAGCCCTCGACTCGTTCTTCCTGAACAACAAGCTGCTCGGCAGGCCCTACACAGAATTCGGCGGGTGGCACGGCAAAAGCCATTCGGGATTTTTGCCCACCTGCGAAACCGCGCTCTTTTTGCTCGCCGGCAACGACCTCACGCGACGACTGCAAGTGATGCGGATTTTCGACACGGACCACAGACTCGTAACGGAGCACATCCTGCAACTCGAATACGGCGAGCCGGGTGAGCCCAGGAACTCGGCTGCGCTACGCATATCCTCGGAATACTTGGAATACATCACCACCGGCGTACAGAACAAGCCCGATTACAGCATGCACTTCCCAGCAAAGCGCATCACATCGCGCCTAGAATGGGAAGACCTCGTTCTCGCGGACACCACGAGACATGAAATCGACCAGCTCATCGCATGGATAGGCCATTCCGAAGAAATCCTGGACGGTTTCGGACTCCGCAAAAACCTCAAACGGGGTTACCGCGTACTCTTCTACGGCCCGCCCGGCACCGGCAAGACGTTGACCGCGACCCTCATTGGCAAAAAAATGAACATGGACGTTTACCGCGTAGACCTTTCGCAAGTGATTTCCAAGTACATCGGCGAGACAGAGAAAAACCTTTCCGGCATTTTTGACCAAGCCGAAAGCCGTAACTGGATACTCTTCTTTGACGAGGCCGATTCCCTCTTTGGCGCAAGGACGCAAACCAGCAACTCCAACGACCGAGCCGCCAACCAAGAAATCTCGTACCTGTTGCAGCGCGTGGAAGATTTCCCGGGCATCGTTATTTTGGCGAGCAACCTGAAATCAAACATCGACGAGGCTTTTTCACGCCGCTTCCAGAGCACCGTGTACTTCCCCATGCCCGAACCGGAAGAACGCCTTACTTTGTGGAAAAACATCTTCGAAAAAACGGACGTGGAAAACCGCGAACAGAACTTTGAATACTTCGCCGAGAACTACGAACTTGCCGGAGGCGCACTTACTAACGTTGCACGCTATGCTGCCATTTCGGCACTTTTGGACAACAGAAAAAAGATAAACAAACAAGATTTACAGGAAGGTCTTTCCAAGGAACTGCAGAAAGAAGGAAAGGGATTATGATAGGACTTGTTCGAAACATCGTATTATGCCTTATAGCCACATTCACCGTCAATGCTTTCGCAGATATGTGCGAATTCTGCACATACGAAGTGACTGCCGAAAACATCGAGAATTACGTCACAGAAGACAAACTCAAGGATACCACGGCAGTTTTTGAAATACTCGACAAGTATATCAACTGGCAAGCCGGTACCCGCGAAGACCTGATTGCACTGATGTCGCAAGAAGTCCGCGATTACCCCGACTTCGCAAGGACCATCAACAACTTTATCGCCATCGATCCCGCCGTCACCGAAAAGAAGAAAGCCACGCTGTGGGCAGACTCGATGATAGACAAAGTATGGATTGACAAGAAGGCAATGGACAAGCTTAAAGAAAAACTCGTCTTGGAATTTCAGGGAGAACGTTTTTCGCCAGTCATACTCGACTTTTTAAACAACCTGCAAGGAATACGCTTCAACGACTCGCTCCTCGCCCACCGCTATGCACTGAGCATGCTAGCCGCATTCCTGCGAATCTGCGTTGACACCACGAGCACCTACGCAATATACGATACGGTTCTTTGGAACGACAAGCAACTTGAAGAACTCCTGACATTCTCGGGAAATCCGAAAAAAGAAGCGACTGTGACACGCCTGCTCCACTATATGGAAAAGTATCGCGGACGCCACTGCAGCGACGAACGCTGGTATCGCGTATTCTCCAGGCTCGACGCCCTCTATTCAGAGATCTTCGCCAAGGCGGTCAACAAGACGACAAACATAGCGGCAGATTTCGACGAGACAAAACCGATTCTCTGGAAAGGCAAAGGTTGCGGATGCAGTCACCAAGACCAGCTCAACGGCGAAGTCATCGGGATATACCCCTACTGGTTCTCAAGCGACACGACCAAATGGATTAATTTCAGTGCCGTGACGCGAATCGCCTTTTACGGGATGTACGCCGATGCCGAAGGACAACTCCACATGCCCACAGGCATTCCTGCGCTTGCCTACCTGAGCAAGCCGGGCAATTCCGACTTTGTGGCCACGGCGCACGAACATTTTGTCAAGATGGACTGGATAATCGGAAAATCCGACTGGGCGGGATACAAAACCCCCGAACAACTCGAGGCATTCTTCGCAAACCTGTCAGACGAAATCGATCAACTCGTGAGCGTCAGGAACAACTCTATTTTCCAGCGCATCGTGAACCGCCTGAGTTTTTCCGGCGACGACTACGGAAACCGTGGCGACGGAGCAACACTGTTCTTCAGGAACTACCCCACCGACTCGGTATCGACGGCAATTTTCAACAACTTCTTCAAAAACCTGCACCTTAGACTACGCGAGCACAACCCCAACGTATTCTTGAACATGATGGTAAACCGAGTGGACCTCGCCGAAGATATCTACGCCTTCGCAAACGATTCCAGCAACGTCGACTTGCCCGGGGGAATCTACAGCTATGCGAACTTCCGCAAGATAATCACCGAACCCGTGACCCAAAACGGAGCAAGACCCGAAACAGATGAAATCATCGACAGCCTGACAAACCTGATGCTGGTGGTAACCGAAGAACCCGTCGGGCGCAGCAAGCGCCTGATTCACGACAACCTGAGCATGTACCTCAAGGGGGACGAGCGCCACATCGTTCTGAAAGCAATCATACCCGTAATCTGGTTTGACGACCGCCAATGGGAACAGCTCGGCGATGATGCGGCGTTCTTCAACGACAGCTACTATGGCCTAGCAGTGGCCCCGTTCGTGACAAACGAAGGCGCCGCAGAAATATGCGGGCCCTCTGGCGGAATCGGGATGTGCCTAACCAAATTCTACAAGAAAGACGACAAAGACATCACTTTCAGTTCGCAGGCCCGTTCGGCGCTCCCGTTCTTTTGTATGTACCGCTGGGCATTCCGGCTAATGAACACCTTGGTCTACTCGTTTGTATTGCTGTTACTGCTTGGCTACTTTGCATCGTGCACTATAAGCGCCTTTTTCAACAAGCACCTCGCCCTTTTTGTCGGGATAGTGGTCGTGCCGCCCGCATTCACCACGACAATGCTCGTACTGTTCGACCCCGTGGCCACATCGCTCGCCGGCGCATTCCGGTTCTTGCCCATCATCATCTTGGTACTCTCCGTGATAGCCGTCTCGCTGTTGAGAGTGTACCGCAACGCCGATTTGCCCAAAAGAAATATAAAATAACCCATCGCCTCATCATCCCCGCGACCTGTGCTGAGCTTGCCGAAGCAAGGCGAGGAGCCCCTAAAAGGGAAAATTTAACAGGAGAAAACAATGAACGCAACATACACGCAAAAAAACGACACCCTCCAGCGAGTGGCCAACAACAACGCCGCAAGCATCATGGACACCTCGCTGCAGAGCGCAAGCCTGCAACGCAAAGCCGATCTCGCTGACGGAGCACTCCAGCGCATCTCCCTCGAAGAAGAGGAAGAACCCGTGCAGGGCAAGTCTATCCAACGCGAAGCCCTCCCCGAAGAGGAAGAAGAACTCGCCTAAAAGCAAACCCGCCAAAGAGACTTAAACTCAAACGCCGAGGAAAAAATGCCTGCACAGCAGTACGCTCAACAACAAGCTCCCGCGCAGCAAAAGGCCGCCCCCGAAGCAGCCTCCATTCTTGACGATTCCTCGCAAAACGTAAGCCTGCAACGCAAAGCGGACTTAATAAACAACACCGCCCAAACAAAGGCGTTAACGCAATTAAAGCCCGCAGAACCAGTACATACCATAAAAATCAATTTTAAAGAGGGCAGCCCCCAACAAACATGGGGAAACCAAGGTAACGGCCCCAGCAAAGCTGGCAATTCGACAGAAGAGTACACATTTTCAGGAGCATCGGCAATGGGCGGAGCATCAAGCGCCTCGCCAAGCATAAATGCCATAGTCAATGCGGCGACTCTATTGCTCAACAGGCGAATAAGAGCATTAGGGAAAATACATTTAACCATCACGGGATTCAGCAGGGGTACAGTCATCGCCGGGTTACTATACCAGCGATTCACCAGTAACACAAACATTACAAGATGCGATTTGATTATGCAGAACCCCGGCCCAAGCCCAGACGAAGGACAATACCAAGATCAAAATGATTTTTTGCCAGGCAACAACGACGTCGCCTTTCATTCATTAGGCCGTGCAAGGCAAGAGCGATACTACCATCCATTTTTCTCGCCACAAAGATTATTTACCGCAAGAGTCAACATCATATTAACTCAAGAAAGGCATTCTAGCGACATTGACTCCGCAATTCAAAGACAGGGGCATCGATTCCGGTTCCATATTCTCAACACCCCCAACAAATACTGGAACACATACTCCTATGAGGACTTGTACAACATGCCAGCAGGATGTTACCAAGTAAGAAGGATTCACGGCAGAATATGCGAGTTAGAAGCGATAACAAAACAACAAGCAACATCCATGATGTACCCATTTAGGGCTCGTTCATTTTATTAGAGGATTTGACAATGCAACAAAATTATTCTAAAAAAATTGAACCAATACAAAAAGCATCAAAGAACACAGCATCCTCTGTTCTTGACGCATCTTCGCAAAGCGAAGCCCTCCAGCGTAAAGCCGACATGGCGAACAACGCCGCCCAGCGAGAAGAAGCCCCGCGACCGAACAACACGGGAATGCCAGATAATTTAAAGTCTGGTATCGAAAGCCTCTCCGGCTTCTCCATGGACGACGTGCGCGTGCATTACAACAGTTCAAAACCCGCTACCGTGCAGGCCCTCGCCTACACACAAGGCACAGATATTCATGTCGCCCCCGGGCAAGAAAAGCACCTCCCCCACGAAGCATGGCATGTCGCTCAGCAAATGGCCGGAAGGGTTTCTCCAACTACGAATATCAATGGAATGCCCGTGAATGATAATGCAGGGCTGGAACATGAAGCAGATGTCATGGGCGAGAAGGCGGTGCAATTTAAGGAATGTGGGATAAACGGGAAGTCAAATTTAAAGAAAGGGACTTCACAATGCAAAAATGTTTCGCAAAGATGCGATTATTGGAATATCAGATTCAATCGAATACAAGGTTCAAACATAGGAATCACAAGCACTGTAAATCCTGTTGGGCAAAATGATTTAGCTAATTCCTTTCCCACAAATCAAGTCTTAGTGTCTAATTTAAACCTAACCGCTAGAACAACGAATGGTTTATATCCTAATGACGAACAAGCTAAAAATGCAGCTTTTACAAAGCTTAATACTTTTTTTGGCGAAATAAGGAATCAGTCTACTATAGACATTCCTTCTGCTGGTTGTATGTATACTTTTTATTGGGACCATAATGATATTGTAGGAAATACAAGACGATTACCTTTCATTAAGCTTGATACAGGTCATCCACTAATGCCTTCTTTAACAATGTATAATGGACGTCACTTCATTCAAACGTTTAATAATATCCAACATTATCATGCAGGATTTTTTATTTTACCAGCGAATAGCGATGTACACAGTATTGGTTTTTTATTTTATGTCGTTGGATCTCATGTTGATCCCAACGGACAAAACGTAAGAAATTTTCAATATGTAGAACTATTAAACCCAGATCATTACCTTATTAAACCATGATTTTTTTGGAAATGTACCACTAATCTAGTTAATTCCTCTATTTTTTCATAAAAATTCCTAGTTTAACTTGAGCGGACTACTGCTTAAAAAAATATATATGCCAACCACATACACCACAAAACAAAATAACACAAAAAAAGACTTTCCCTTCGCCACATCAGTCCTTGATGCATCTTCGCAAAGCGAAGCCCTCCAGCGTAAAGCCGACATGGCAAACAACGCGGCCCAACGTGTAGAAGCCCCGCGACCGAATAACACAGGGATGCCCGACAATTTAAAATCCGGCATCGAGAGCCTCTCCGGATTTTCCATGGACGACGTGCGTGTACATTACAACAGTCCAAAACCCGCTACTGTGCAAGCGCTCGCCTACACGCAGGGAACAGATATTCACGTAGCCCCCAGCCAGGAAAAGCACCTACCGCATGAAGCATGGCATGTAGCCCAGCAAATGGCAGGAAGGGTATCGCCAACTACGAATATCAACGGAATGCCAGTGAATGACAATGCCGGGCTGGAGCACGAAGCTGATGTGATGGGAGAGAGAGCCGTGCAATGTAAAGGCAAGAGAAGAAAAATTGAGAAAAAAAATCCTTTAAATATTGTTCAGTATTTTACATTAGACGACAAAGAATTCAATACTTTCGGTGAATTACGAGAATGGTTACACGAAAATAAGTACGAATATAGAATTAATAAGTATAATCCAGAAATTGATGATATAATTATTTGGTTGCATCAGAAAAAACTTTCAAAATCCACCATTTACGATGAAATTGAAATAAATGATTTACGTTCTGTTCAAAGTATTATTGATAGAATCAACAGGTTCAAGCAGTTTACAGAATATCCAAAGCTTTTCAAGTATATTAGCAATCTTTCTAGTACGCTTAATACTAACCTGCCTAATTCTAACCCGCTTAACTACAAAAAAATAAAGGCAGCGTTCTTTACACAAAAGAATATCAATACAATTATTGGAAAGTTTTTTAGCGATAATACAGGTGCTGCGTTAGCACGTGCAGCTGGAGAATTAGAAAGCATGCGCGATGACTCAAGGAGGGAGGCAGTTTCAACAATTGAACAATGTATTAAAGAAACTTTATCGGATATTGAATATTGGGCCGCAAAAGATAGAAAAGAAGTTAAAAAAATTGATTTAACAGACAGCGACGTCCATTGTCGAGGAATTGGTGTCTGCATTATCACTTATGAAGACAATACACAATGCGTTATTAAACCAGAAGACAAATCACTTGAAAAAGCCATTTATGGAACAGATGAGGATTCGTTAGCAAAAAAATTTGGAAATATAGGAACATTGGATATTCAGGTTAGTCCGAATGATAATTTTCATGGAAGCAAAGTTCAATATTTTGAACATGAAGATCTAAGGCAGATTGGGGACGAAAAAGCATTTGCTGAAACTGACGAGGGCTCTATTAATGATATGTTGAGATTTATTTCGATACTAGGATTGCGCGATTTACATCGTGAAAATCTAGTGTATTCAACGAAATCGGAAGATGACAGCAAACGAAAAATGCAAATGATAGATGCCGAGATCGCTTTAGATTTTACAACAGATTCTCCTAATGAGTCAAACCCATTTGCGTTAGATACCGAAACTTATGAATCTAAGGCTCAAGGGAAACCTTCAATAACAACTGATATGAGAAATAGATTTGAACAAAAATCAGTTGACATAAATGAATACAACAGATGTATTGAATTGCTAGATAAAGCTCAAGAACAATTTGGAGGCAAAAAGTCCCGTCTTGTAATTATTGGAACGAAAGAATTATATGGATATCGTAATGGTGCGTACAAATACGATTCTCATTATTTTTTAGATTGTTGTAAAAATGATTATTGTAAAGCCATAACAAATTATTTAGAAGACCTTACGGGAAAAAGTTCATTGCAATTGAGTTGTAATGAAGACAATTTGATAAATAGTACATATTATTATTTAAGATCTGGTAGAATTCCTTATTTTGAATATGAATTTGATTCAGGAATAATCTATCAAAAAATGACAGATACAAATCATATAGAACTTTACCAAAGCGAATCGTTAAAATTAGAAAACGTGATAAGGCGAAGAAAAATGATTCTTAAAATTGCATTTGAAAAAGCTCTAACGGAACAACGATCTAATCTGCTAAACTCACTAAAACACAGGATTACTTATCAAGCCCCATCCCAACAATCGCAATCCGAGGATGACTCTAACAGCGAATGGACGTAAATCGTTTATTTAACGCACAAGCTTTAATTTTGCATGACACGACCAAATGAATATTTATCGAAGCATTAATAACTTCACTCATTTAAAAAATTTATTGAGGATAAAAATGTCCACCACATACGTACAAAAAAACTCTACAGTCCAAAAAGCAGATAACTCCAAAGCTGTTTCTGTTCTTGACGCATCTTCGCAAAGCGAAGCTCTCCAGCGTAAAGCCGATATGGCGAACAACGCAGCCCAGCGTGCAGAGTCTCCGCGACCGAATAACACAGGAATGCCGGACAACTTAAAATCTGGTATCGAGAGCCTCTCCGGCTTCTCCATGGACGACGTGCGTGTGCATTACAACAGTTCAAAACCCGCCACCGTACAGGCTCTCGCTTACACGCAAGGGACCGACATTCATGTTGCTCCAGGTCAAGAAAAATGCCTCCCCCACGAAGCATGGCATGTCGCCCAGCAAATGGCAGGAAGAGTTTCGCCAACTACAAATATCAACGGCATGCCCGTAAATGATAATGCAGGGCTGGAACATGAAGCAGATGTGATGGGGGAGAAGGCTGTGCAATGCAAAAGAAACGAAAATTTAATTTTTTCAGGAAACATATCACAAAATTTATTGACTGGAATTGCAAAAAAAGCAAATATTATACAAAGGGATTATTATGCGAACCCCCAATGGGGGAAATATCCGTTAAAAAAAAGAGTGGTCACTAAGTATGAAAAAAATTTTACGGGCTATTGGTGTAATATGAGTGATTGTGGTATATGGAAAACAGAAAATGATGCTATTAAAGCCGCAAAAGAAGAATTACCATTTTTTTTGCAATATATAGAAGATCCGATTGACGACCTTAGTCATGTAACTTTTAATCTTGGAACAATTGATGGAAATTCAATAAAAGCGTTAGTGAAACATCAAAGTCATCAAAGTGGGCCTTTAATTCTTGCAAAGTATGAAAATGGTGAAGAAAAATCCAGGCAAGAAAAACCACACTATCACGTCGTGAAGTATACTCATAATGAGCCTTTGTCACCCCTGATTGATGACAAGCTTAAAGATCAACTTAAACAACTTGAACAGAAAGGATATGATTCAGAACCAGTAGGAAAGTTTCATCATTATTTGGGAATTAAATGATGACTGAAAAGGAATACGCAAGAATTCTTTTGTCCGAATTACTTTTAGACGCCATGATGGTACAAAATGTCAGCGTTTGCGCTTTGTCAAAAGCTTTGGGAATATCGACTTCGGTGATTAAAAATCTCCGTAC
This sequence comes from uncultured Fibrobacter sp., assembly GCA_946405515.1. Taxonomy (GTDB): domain Bacteria; phylum Fibrobacterota; class Fibrobacteria; order Fibrobacterales; family Fibrobacteraceae; genus Fibrobacter. The sequence goes on from CAMJHM010000001.1 coordinate 92,503, forward strand.
CATGCAGCTAATGAACATTTCTTTAAAAACGCCAAATGCATTGTTTGCATCTCTTGGTTATGAGTTTGTCGTCCAAAAAGGGCGTCGTTGCGTAAATCTTTCAACGTATTGTCCTCCCTAAATAGTTTTTTGCCGTCCATTTTGAACAGCAAATACGCAAAAAAACGTTCATTGCAAACAAACTCACCAACAATTCCCAACTAGGGCCACCGGTCCCGTTAGTCTACGCTGTACTACATTGCCAATATTGGCAATGTAAATCACGCTTTTTTGCAACTTCTCTTCTGGTAAAGGGGGCTACTCTTCGGCAACATCCGTATATATCGGGCTTTTTTTCGCCCCGACAGAGCCACCGCCCGATACGCCACGCACATCGAAGGGCAAACGGTCTTCGCGGATTGTCATTTTTGCAAACATGTTCACCGCAGCAGAAACCGTAATCCCGACGGAGCGGCAAAATGTCTCGAATTGTTTCTTGGTATCGTCGTCCATCCGGACACACACTACAGACATTTACAACCTCATTTTAACAACGTTTTGAATCTAAATTATTCAAATTTGTCTGTCAACACACCAGCACGAATAAACTACTAAAATAGAACTTTATCATCACAACAAAAGTAAAAAACTTTACTTTGTAATACAATGTATATACAAAAACACCCGCTCATAGAGCGGGTGCTATTGAATTTTATGTAAGTCCGACTAGATGAAGGCTTCGATGCCGCCACGGCACTTCTTCCAGGCCGGGTCCTTCTTTTCGAGGAGGTCCATGACCTTTTCGTAGGTGGCGGTATTGGCAAAGCCCTTCCACAGGCGGCGTTCGACGGATTCACCGGAATCCTTGTCGATCGTCGTGATGGTGTCGTAGTAGTCGTGGTTGTCCTTGAACTCGTTGATGAGGATGCCCTTGAGGTCTTCGCTGTAGATCTTGGAGGCATACTTCAGCAGGGACTCGTTGAAGTCGAGTTCGTTTTCGACAAGGTATTCGAAGTCGCGAATCGGGTCGCCGTAGATGAGCCAGTGGCGGAGCGCAATGGCCACCACGAGGTCCTTCACGGCGCTGCGGAAGATGAACTTGTCTTCGAGGCGGCCGTTCCAGGTAATCCTTGTCAGCGGGTTATCGTCGTTGGCCTCGATAGACACACCCTGGCCCGGGACCACGCGGCGAATCTTGATGGGCAAACGGGTCAAGAGCTGCCATGCCTTGGTGTAGGCGATGGTCTTGCGGACGAAATCCTTTTCCTTTTCGGGAGCCACGCGCACAAAGGCACCGAAGCAACGCTGGTAAAGCGTTTCCTTGTCGAAGATGCAGTCGCTGGAGCGGCATTCGCTGAGTTTGCCGTCCATCATGAACAGCGTCTTGGCGAGTTCCGGGCGCATGCGGACTTCGAGCTTACGGGTACGGGCTTTGAGGCGCACGCCGTCTTTGTAAACGTAGGTGAAGCCTTCTTCCTGGTAGCGCTGCCAGATGAAGAACTGCAGGTCGTCGGCGGCGCGCAGGTGGTAGCTGAACACCGGGTTCTGGCGGTTGTTCGCCATGGTCACCTGGTTCAAGAAGGTATCGGCACCGGGGTACGGCACCACGACCTTCACGAGCACCTTCGGGTTCACCGGCTTCTTGCTCTTCTTGAAATAGTTTTCGTAGGTGAACAAGCTCTGGGCACCGTTGATGATCTTCGGGCGTTCGATGAACAGCACCTTCTTGCCATCGCGTTCCTTGAGGCGCAGGTCGTCGCCGGTCAGCGTCATACCGTTGTGCAGGAACGGGAAGTCTTCCACGTCCACGTTCTTGTCGTCGGCGCGTTCCATGGTCTGGAAGGCATCGATAAGGGCCGCGTTCGTGTGCGTGAGGTTGCCGAGGTAAGTACGGATGTTGCTCGAAACGATAGCCATGTTGTGCTTTGTCTTGAGGCGCTTACCCAGGTTCACGTGGTAATCGAAAATCGTGCGGATCGGGCAAAAACCGAGGAAGAGTTCGCCGTGTTCGCTAGTCATGTGCAACGGATCGGAATCCATCACGATTTCAAGTTTGTCGTCCACGGAGCGGAAGTCGCGGGTCAGGTCATCGTGCTCGGCAATGATTTCGAGCTTGGCCTTGACTTCGGTCTTCCAGATGGCGAGCTTGCGGCGCATGTCCTTGAGGGTGCGTTCCAGTTCGCTGTCGGTGATGTCGCGGCTGGAGCGGGTGCGGAGCACCGTGATTTCCAAAGTCTCCATGTAGGGGCGGCTGGCCGGTGTATCGTCGCCGTCTTCTTCTTCGTCCTCGCTAATCTTGTTGATTGCCCAGGGGTCGGCTTCTTCGCGGAGTGACATGAAGAACGGGTTTTCCGGGTCGCTCGTGCGGAACACGGCAATCTGGAGCTGCTTCAGGTCTTTCGTCAGGTGGGACACCACCTTCTCGAGCGGTGTGGTTTCATCCAGGAAGATAAAGAATTCCAGGAAACCTTGGGAATACTGGAAGCCATGGAAACAACCATCCTCGTCCAGATTCAGGTGCCTGAGGGCTTTAATTCTGTCAGTAGGGTCGTTAGGATTGAGACTTAAGAGGCTAGCAACAAAGGCCAACCGACGTTCCTGAGATTTTGTTAATTCCATTATAATCCTCTAAGTGGAACCGACCAATACACCATTTAAACACCATTTAATAATGTATTGTCTCGTATTATGCACACTAAAAATAGTTTCAAATGGTCCATTTTGGACATATCAGAGCAAAAATCTTTAAAAAAACTTTTCAAATTGCCTAAAAATTAGTGCTCATACGAGCAAAAAGCATTCTTTTTACTTTTTTTTTTTGCAAAACCCCTATGTTTTTGTAAAAATACTATGATTTAATCATTAGGAGAGCTTTTATGAATTTGCTAGATATCATCGCCAAGGCCAAAGACGAAAAGGCCAAATCACTCGACCTGTCCCAGATGGGCCTGAGAATCCTTCCGCCGACCCTCTTTGAAATCGACTCGCTCGAAGAACTGAACCTCGACAGGAACCTCCTCGTGGAGCTTCCCGAAGACATCGGCTTGCTGAAGAACCTGAAGAGCCTTTCCGTGAGCGAGAACGACCTCATGTCGTTGCCGGACAGCATTGGCAACCTCAAGAAGCTCACGAACCTGTACCTGGGTTACAACAGCCTCTCCGAACTGCCGGACACCGTTGGCGCCCTACAGAACCTGCACAAGGTGAACATCGCCAAGAACCAGCTGCTCGATCTCCCGGAAGAAATCGGCAACTGGGCAAACGTCACGAAGTTCAGCCTGCACGACAACATGCTCTCCGAAATTCCGGCCACCATCGGCAACATGAAGAAGCTCGAGAAGCTCTACCTCGACAACAACGACCTCACGTCGATCCCGGCAAGCCTCGGGAAACTCGAGAACCTCGAAATCCTCATGATCTCGGGCAACCATATCGGTGCAGTTCCCTCGGAATTCGGCAATTTGAAGAAGCTCCGCGAACTCGTGCTCGATGCGAACCAACTCGCCACGCTCCCCGAAAGCCTCGCCGAATGCGACAGCCTCTCCGTCATCTCCATCATCGAGAACCCGATGGAAGGCGGAATCCCGCGCGTGTTGCTGGATAAGAAGGGATTGAATATAGACCAGTAATTTTTAGACGAGAGAACGGACCTTCGGTCCTACAGACGAAAGACGAGAGAGGTTTAAGGAGAATACGGAGAATGAATCTATTGAGAAAATTCTCTTTTCCCGTTTTTTGTCTTTTAAAGAGAAATTCTCTCATCTCTCGTCTCTCTTTCGTCTTTCGTCTCTCGTCTCTCGTCTCATTCTCGTCTCTCGTCTCATTCTCGTCTCTCGTCTTACTAACTGCCTGTAGCGACTTCATGTCGCCTGTGAAAGAGACTCCCGAACCGACGGAATACACCTACAACTACTGGCTCCTGGAAAAGACTTACCTTTTCGAAGACGAACTGGACAAGCTGGACCCCCATGGCGACTCCGTCCAAACTCTGTACAGAGCACTGGACGACCCCTACACCCGCTACGTTCCCCCTTCCAAGAGCGAAGCCGCAGCCCAACAGATGAACACAAGCATCGTGGAAGGCGACATCGGCCTTGAATACATGTACAAGCCCGAAGAGGAGCATGTCTTGTTCGTGTACCAGGTGTACCCCAAGAGCCCCGCAGCCAGGGCCGGAGTTCCCCGCTACGGCAACATCATCAGCATCAACGGGAAAGAAATCAAAACGATGGACGACATGGCGACCTACGACTCCATCATGACGTATTCCAAGAAGATTACCCTGAAGATTGCCGACGATTCCACGACGCGCAAGTACAAAATGGAGAAAGAAGACATTTACGCCCCGACCGTGTTCATCGACACTATAGGCGAGATGACTTACATACAAATTAGAGAATTCAAGCCAACCACCGTCGACCAGGACAGCGGTTCCCTCGGCGAACTCAGGGATTATCTGGATTCCACACGCGACGATAAGGGAGTGCGCGTACTCGACCTCAGGAATAACCCGGGCGGCCACGTGAGCCAGTGCGTAGGCATGGCAGACCTGTTCGTCGAAAAGGGAACGCTCTCGTCAAGGCACTGGAGGGCTTTTGACCCAAACGGGAAGGCCATTCACCGCAGAGACAGCCACGAGGCAAAAAAGGGAGATGCCGGCGAAAACGGAAAATTCCTTATTTTGGTCAACGGCAACAGTGCGAGTTGCGCAGAAATATTCACCGCCGCCGTAACAGAACTCGCCCCCATCCCCGTCGTGGGGTACACCACGTTCGGCAAGGGAATCGGCCAGACCACCTGGGATACCAAGGCAGGCGGGCTCGCCATCATCACGAACTTGGAGTTCATCACACCCAAAAAGAATTCCTACAACAAGACCGGAATCAAACCCGACTACCCTTGCGATGATTTCGAGTCCGTTTACGAATGCGTTGAAGATGCGGCAAAAGCCGAATTTGGGCGAAAAAAATCCCGCAAAGCCAAGCTCCCCGGAGTAATCCTCCCGAGAAAAGCCACAACCGCCGGCGCCTACATCGAATCCGAAGAAACCCCAGACCCCTCCCGCATACACTAATCCCCCTCCCGCATAGCCTAAAACCAAAATTTTCAAAAAAACAAACAAATTGTTTTCAGCGGCCCTTTTTTTTCTTGGCAATTCAGAAATTACCAACGACTAAAAGTGCATAAACAGCCCAGCATTACCTAAGTGAATGCGGGATATTTATTCAGTCATCGAGAAATTGATTTATCGTAAAGAGAATAGAAGCGTCGGCCAGGGAAGGGGAGGGTGCAGGGAGGGGACCGGGCGGCCTTCGCAACTCTGAGCTGGGTCCCCTCCCGCATAGCCTAAAACTAAAATTTTCAAAAAAAAAAAACAAATTGTTTTCAGCGGCCTTTTTTTTTCTTATTTTTCAAAGAAAGGGTTTTAATCGAGGCAACAAAGTATCATGAACAAGACAAAGATTTTCATACTGTTTGTATCCATTTTTTCTTTCCTTTTTGCCTCTTGCACGCCAGTATCAACTGATGAGCGCGAAGACGAAGGCGCATTCGAGAACGCTCTCCGTGAAGCTGCAAGAGAAAGAAGACTGAAACTCCCCTTGTCCGATAAAGATTTTGAGAAGTTGCCCATAGAACTCCAAGAGTTCGAATTGACCTACGAACTGCTGGACCTGTTCTACCTGTACGCCCACATGAAAAGCGAACTGGGTGGCAGGAACGACTATTTTGAACAATCCGCAGGGACTCCTTATGCCAAGTTACCCTTTGGCGACATTTACTTTATGTTCAGCCAGATGAGTTGCCCATTCACCAACTATTACGACCCAAGTTATGCCGATGAAATTTCCGATGCTCTGTACTACTCCGACTACGGAGTCGGCTTCGGATTCAGGCTCGACACCATTGAACACAATCTCAACGACGAAGCCGTCATCGCGAACGTCTATCCGGCCGGCCCAGCCAAAGACGCAGGCCTCAAAGACGGGGACGTCATCGTCAGCATTGACCGCAAGACGGTAACCCGCGAAAAAGTCGAGTCACTGGAATTGAGCAGCAAAGAAGGCGACATATTCACATTCGTTATCGCACGCGATCAAGAACTCGACACCATAGAAATCAAGGCAAGCCAAGTGAAGGCCCCGACAGTATACGTCAATTACAGGGGCGACATCCCGATGATTACCGTCACCGAATTCACCGACACCACTATCACGGATGCCGGAACTTATGGAGAATTTAAGGAGGCACTGGAAAAAACGGCCGGAGCCAAGGCGACCATCATCAACCTCGCCGACAACGGAGGCGGTTCGGTGGACCACTGCGAATCCATGGCGGCAGAATTCCTCCCCAAGAACACGCTCCTCGGCTATTCCATCTCCGCAGAAATTGACAGTTCCAAGTACGATTACAAGCAAAGAATTGACACCACCGCCATGTATGCCTCCGACTTCTATAAAACAGAAGGCGGCATGGCTCAAGACCGTTACGTCGTGTTCATCGAGAACGGTGGCACAGCAAGTTGCGCAGAACTCATGATTTCTGCTGTTACCGCAGTAAGGAACGCTCCGGTCGTCGGTACGCGCAGCTACGGCAAGGGTATCGGGCAGTATTACTTCCCGACTGCGGCAGGTGGATTCGCAGGAGTCACCAGTTCACAGTTCATGGACCAAAACAAGGAATCTTATCACACGTTCGGTATCGAACCCGATGTTGTCAGAATCAAGCTGAAAGACGCTGTGGACGCCGCATTCGAAATTGCAGAAGAAGGAACCTTGGTAAGGACCGCCGGTTACAGCAGCACGCCGTCTGGGCACTTCCCCGCCCTCGCACGCTCAACCGCAGTTCGCCAGAACTTCAACCGCCGAGACCACTTCGGTGCGTTCCAAGTAAAGAAATTCCCGAGATACTTGAAGTAACAAAAACAGGAATTACTTCCGGCCAGTCACGTCACGCATACGGACCATCACGTCCGTCGTGTCGTTTACTCTTACAGCCGGAGCAGCAAGCGTAAGTTCAACCTGCTTCCTGATTTCGCCGACTTGGACCTTGAGTTTTGCAAGGCGCTCGCCCGCAAGTTTCGGGGTCGCAATCATCGTTTTAGAGAGCGGGTTTATCCAGGCACCCTTCGCATTCTTGAAGCCAAAATGCAGATGCGGGCCCGTGCTACGCCCGGTCGAGCCGACGCGGCCGATAATCTGCCCCGCCGACACGTGAGCGCCCACGCCCACTCCGCGCGACGACAGGTGCATGTACCAGCTTACCGAATTGTCCCTATGCTTGATTGCAATCTTGTTGCCGCTCAGCGGGTCGAAACCGGAAACCGTCACCACACCGACTGCAACCGCATGGACCGGCGAACCTGTAGGGCTACCATAGTCTACACCGTGGTGAACCGTACGCTTGCCCGTAATGGGATGGATGCGCGAGCCGTAGGAACTCGTAATGTGTAGGCGGTCGAGCGGATAACGGAGGCCATCAAAAATGAGCGCCTCGCCCGATTCCGTGTAATGTGCATTGTACGTACTCTTGGGGTCACCGTCGTAATACCGGAACGCTTCGTGGTGCCCGACAGTCCTGCCGTCGAACTCGGCATAAATGACCTTGCCATCAATCCAGATCGAATCCTGATAGAATGTCTCTTCAAGCAAAATGCGGAAACGGTCGCCCGGCCAAGCCTGCCTAAAAGCCACCTTGCACTGGAGAACGCCACCCACAATGCCCACCATGCGCGAAGGAATCCCCACCTTGTGTAAAATGCCGCTCAAGGTGCCGTCCTTTTCGATAACGCCCTCGTACACAGACTGGCGGACCTTCACCGGCTTTTCAATGCGGCTGTACACATAGCCCGTGTCCACCTTGCTCATCACGTGGATAGTCGCCGGGTTCGGCGCATAGCGGAACCGCTGAACACTGCCGCTAGAATCCAATGCCGCAAAAAACACATGGCCCACGCGCATTTTGGAAAGCTCCACGCTATCCTGCATGCCGAGCACAATCTTGCCACGTTCCTTCTGGTTTATTTGCATGCGGTAGAGCACTTGGAAAAGGCCGTCACCCGCACGGACCGTGTCATTGAAGATAGTCCAGTTTCCCGGCAGTTGCTGGAGCCTGTCTATTTCGAGCCGGAGAGAATCTGCCGCGCTTTCAAGCATTGCGGCTTCCTCTTGCAGGTCTGCAATTTTCGCCTCTTCGCGACAACCTACAAGAGACACAATAACAAAAAGAACAAATAATCTAAAAAGGGACATCAAAACCTATCCATAAACAAAGCGAACTAAAGATAACTATTAAACAAAAAGCCCTGGCAAAAAAGCCAGGGCAAAACACGATTATGGAGCCGGTAGGCCGGCAGACCATTTACGGATTGGCAGGAGCAGCTTCGGTCTTCGGGGCTTCAGCCGGCTTTGCAGCGGGCTTCGGAGCAGCCTTCGGAGCGGCCTTGGCCTCTACCTTCGGTTCTTCCTTGGGAGCGTCAGCAGCGTGCGTGTCGATGAGTTCCATTTCGAACACGAGGAGGCTGTTGCCCGGAATCTGGGCGCCACGGCCGTGCGGACCGTATGCGAGGTCGCTCGGGATCCATGCGGTGACCTTTTCGCCCACCTTCATGAGCTTGAGCATTTCGGTCCAGCCCGGAATCACAGCGTTGATCGGGAACTCAAGCGGTTCGCCACGGTCAACGGAACTGTCGAACTTGGTGCCGTCCAGGAGCGTACCGGTGTAGTGAACCTTCACGATGTGGTCATCGGCAGGAGTTGCACCCGTACCTTCGGTGATTACCTTGTACTGGAGGCCACTAGCAGTGGTCACGACGCCTTCGGCAGTCTTGTTCGAAGCGAGGAAAGCTTCTCCGGCGGCCTTGTTAGTTTCAGCAGCGATGCTATCCTTCTTCACCTTTTCAGCCTGACGAGCCTGAGAGAGGTCGGTCAGGGTCTGGAAAATCACGGAGTCGTTCATCAGGAACTTAGCAGAATCTTCCATATAACGTTCCTTGAACGCCTGGATGAAGAGGTCAATGTCCAAATCGATGGAGTCGCGAGTAACGAGCTGGAAATGAGCCTGGTTGCCAAAATGGGCACCGAGAGCGTAGCTGTACTTGTCCTTCTCGGTAACAAGGGAAGTCTTGGTCTTCGGGCCTTGGCAGAACTGGTCACAGCCAGTGAGAAGCATGGCAATAGCGCCAGCCGCAATAATCATTTTTGTCTTCATAAAGAGTCCTCTTTTAAAATTGACACCAGTAAAATAGCAAAACGGCAGTGATTTAGCGCACGAAAAAAAGATTTTTACACATTCTTTTCGTATATTATGTCAGAATTTATCTTTTAAAGGATTTATTATGTGCGGAATTGTCGCCTATATTGGCACAAACGAAGCCCTGCCCATTCTCGTTGGCGGGCTCAAGAAACTGGAATATCGCGGTTACGACAGTTCGGGAGTCGCCCTTATCGACAATGGAACCATCAAGACGGTGAAGGCCTCCGGCAAAATCAAGGAACTTGAAGACAAACTCAAGGTGAACCCGCCCAAAGGCACCGTAGGCATCGCACACACCCGCTGGGCCACACACGGTGCACCGACCGTCGAGAACGCGCACCCGCACATGAGCTACAATGGCAAGATTTCAATTGTCCACAACGGCATTATCGAAAACTACGCAAGCCTCAAAGCCAAACTCATCTCCGACGGGGTCAAATTCCAGTCCGAGACCGATACCGAAGTTGTGGCCCACCTGATTGCACGTTTCTACACCGGCGACCTCAAGACGGCCGTACTCAAGGCCATCGCCAAAATCGAGGGGACATTCGGCCTTGCCGTAATTTCCAGCGACGAACCGGGTACGCTCATCGGCGCACGCCGCGGCTCCCCGCTCATCCTCGGCATCGGGAACGAAGGCGACTTTTTCCTTGCGAGTGACGTTTCGGCCATCATCAACCACACGCAAAAGGTGGTGTATCTCGACGACAACGACATCGTGCAGGTGAAGAACGGCTGCTATTCCATTGTCAACATGAACAGCCACGAAGTCCAACGCGAAGTCAAGGACGTAGATTTCGACGCCGATGCCGTCGCGAAGGGCGGATTCCCGCATTTCATGCTCAAGGAAATTTTCGAGCAGCCCGAAGTATTGCGCAACACCATGCGCGGTCGATTGCTCGTGGCAGAAGGGAACGCCAAGCTCGCAGGGCTCGATACAAACATCAACGAGCTCAGGAACATCAATCGCATCATCATCACGGCGTGCGGCACCAGCTACTACGCCGGCATGGTCGGTGAATACATGATTGAAGACCTTGCAGGAGTGCCGGTAGAAGTCGAATACGCATCGGAATTCCGCTACAGGAACCCCATCATCAAACCGGGGACACTCGTACTTGCCATTAGCCAATCCGGCGAAACCGCCGACACGCTCGCGGCACTCAAGGAAGCCCAGCAGAAGGGGGCCACGGCCCTCGCCATCTGCAATGGCGTCGGGTCGACCATCGCTCGCACGAGCGATGGTGGCGTGTACCTACACGCCGGCCCCGAAATCGGCGTTGCGAGCACCAAGGCGTTCACTTCGCAGGTTACCGTGCTTGCCATGATTGCGCTCCTGCTCGGCCGCCAGCGCCGCCTCAGCTTTGAAGCAGGCGCCGACATCGCTAGGTCGCTCCTGGATTTGCCCCTCCTCGCCGAAGAAACACTCAAGCTTTCGGACAAAATCAAGGATCTCGCCGCACAGTACAGCAAGGCGAACAACTTCCTCTATCTGGGCAGACACTTCAACTACCCCGTCGCGATGGAAGGCGCGCTCAAACTTAAAGAAATCAGCTACATCCATGCGGAAGGCTATCCTGCCGCCGAAATGAAACACGGCCCCATTGCTCTCATCGACGAGAACATGCCCGTCGTAGTCATCGCTCCCAAGGATGCGCTCTTCGACAAGATTATCAGCAACGTCCGCGAAATCAAGGCCCGCGGTGGCCGTGTCATCGCGATTACGACCGAGGACTGCCACCCGCTCGACGAGATTGCGGACCACATCATCAAGGTCCCGAAGACCATCCCGATGCTCATGCCTATCCTCACCTGCATCCCGCTGCAGCTGCTCGCCTACCACATTGCCGTATTGCGCGGCAACGACGTGGACCAGCCGAGGAACCTGGCGAAGAGCGTGACGGTGGAATAGTTAGACGAGAGAACGCCGCTGCGCGGCTACAGACGAGAGACGAGAGAGGGGTTAGGGTCTAGAGGTTAGGATCTAGGAATAGCAAGAGAGGCTGTCGGGTTTGTCATTCGCAAGCGCATGACTCATCGGCTTAGCCATGCCGAAACGCAAGCGTTTTGGCGTGGCATTCGCCTTGGTTGTCATTGCGAGCCGAAGGCGAAGCAATCTCTAGGTATATGTTAGGGATGAGGGTCTAGAGGTTAGGATCTAGGGAGAAATATCACGGCTTCGCCGTCTTATATTGACGCACGAAGTGCGTGATTCTTTTCACTAGCCTCTACTCTCTATTCTCTAGCCTCTCTATTCCCTATACAGCGCTTTCATCTCATCCGAAATGGCCACGGGTCTTCCTCGGCCCATGTCGACCAGCACCCACTGCGTCTCTGACTCGAAGATTACCTTGCCGTCCGAGACGCGTTCGAATTTGCACTTGCGCACGCAGGCGACCTTGCCGTAGGCGTCGACCCACGTGGTCCCGCGGATTTCTTCGCCAAGGAACGCCTGGTTCTTGTACTCCACGTGCTGCACGTGAATCATCCAGCCGGCCCCCAGCTTTTTCATGAGTTCGGTACCGCCCACGGAATCGGAGTGCGCGATGGCGATGTCCTGAATCCACTGCACAGACCACACATTGTTGAAATGGTGGTTGTCGTCGATCATTTCGGGTTCGACCTTGAACACCTTCGAAAACTTCATCGGATTTGGATTCTCTTCCATCGCAATAGCCATAATGGGTCCTCCTGTGAAAAAACGGCCCGTTCCCAAATATGCAAAAAGGATTCCCCAAAAACAATCGGGATTTCCAAATATTTCTAACTTTCACGAGGGATGACCGAAATCGAAGAACAGGAAGATTACGAAGTCAACATTGGATCGTTCAATGGTCCGATGGATTTGCTCGTCTATCTGGTGCAGAAAAAAGAAATGGCACTGGATAAAATTCCTATCGCCGAAATTGCAGACGACTTTGCGAAATGGGTGGAAGCCTACTCGGGCATGGACCTTTCCAAAGCTGGCGACTTCTTGTGCATGGCGAGTCGCTTGATGGCCCTCAAGGTGCAGGAACTGCTCCCCGCCGAAGAACGCGACCCCGAACTCGTGGAAGCCTACAACGAAGACCGCGAACAGCTGATGAAGGAAATGCTGGAATACCAGCGTTACAAACAAGTTGCCAGCGGCCTGCAAGAAATGGAATCCAAGAACTTCGGCACATTCTCCCGCGGGCGCCTCGAAAAGACCCAGAACGAAGACGACACGCTTGCCGACGCAAACATCTGGCAACTCTTCCGTGCCTACCAAAAGAGCTTAAAGACAAAGATTTCGGAGACCATCCACCATATTGAGCTGGACTATGTGACCATCCAGGACCGCCAACAGGCCATCAACAATTACCTGAGCGTCAACGGGCGCGCCCTTTTCGAGGACCTGCTCGACAACGACAGCCACCCCATCGTGGCCGCCGTGACCTTCATGGCCATGCTCGAAATGATCAAGACCGATGAGCTCGTGTTCCGCCAAAGCGAACTCTTCGGCCCCATCTGGATTTACCGCAAAAAGAACAACCCCGACTACGCCGAAGAAATGGCCCGCGAGACGGTGTTCTTCTCGAAGGATCCCGAAGTCAAGCCGGGGCTTGTGGAGGCCCTGCGCAGCCAGGCACTCGCCCGCAGCCAGCAGGGCAACGTGGGCGATATTGCCGCCGTGATGCGCGAAGCCGTGCTATGGACCTCGCGCGGCAGGAACGTGACCGAAGACGACCTCACCGCTATGCTCGAAGGCCGCGAAGATATTTCGGAAGTGCAGGAAAATCCGTTCGGCGATGCCGATGACGACGAGCAGGGAGCAGCAGCCCCCGCACAGCAAGCAACCACCGACACTGCAGCAGAACAGCCAACAGAAACGCCTGTTGAACAGGCCGCCGAAACAGCAAACGCCGAGACAACCACCGCTGCGGATGAATCTGCAACACCTTCCGAGACGCCAGAAGAAGTTCCCGCAGAACCGGCAGAAGAAGCCGTCGAAGAACCTGCAGCGGAAACGCCCATGACGGACGAAGAAATAGAGGCCTTCATCAAGAAGGCCCAGGCGTATTATTCCGGGGAAGACTCAAACCCAAATTAACAGCGAGCGACGAGTCTACTTGAACTCGGCGACAAAAGAATCTTTGTCCTTGGGATTCACGAGACGCGGATTTTCCGTAGAGCCGTCTTTCCATTTCACGAAAGATCTTCCATCTTCCGCAACAGCGGTCAGGAGCATCGCATTGCCTTCAAAGAACGTTCCCGTATAACTGGAGTTCGGAAGGTTCATGCCATCCAGCAACACTCTGCCTTTACCGCTAGAGGCGATAGTTACAGAGATGTCGGCACCCAAGCCAAATTCCGTGCGGTATTCGTCACGGGTCGTAGCAGTCCTTTTCTCGGCATACGAGGTCACATAACTTCCCGTGCGATCAAATCCGGAAGGGAACGAGCCGTAAGGGCTGTACCGGCGTTGGAACACATTTTCGTTATTCAAATCGCGTTCCATTTCGGCAAGGGGGATTTCGGAATTGACCCTGTTCACGGCATCTACAATGCGGTCATAGGTCAAATAGCTGCTCAACATCACGGCGCCGTGGTTGACGAACATTCTACAGAAATCCGGGTTATTCCTCAACTTAATAAAGATGTTGGCGAAAAATCCTGGGCCCGTGCGACCAGAGCCCCTGTCGTTTCGAATCCAGTCAAACATCGTTCCCTTGAGCATCTGGAAATCGGAGCTCACCCAAGTCCAGCCAAAACCCTGGTCCACATCGAAAAGAACAAATCGGTAAGGCTGACTAGGACTGCGCCACGCACGAACGTTATTGCTTGGCCAGTCCGCATTTCTCAGGTATATTTCGGCAGCCATGTAATCCGCATAATTCCCGACATCTAAAAGGGATTGGACTTGCTTATACGCAGCATTGCCTTCTCCAGAAAAATCATTCGTGGCGATATAATTCAACATGTCGATGTACGAATCCGCAGTCCCGCCATTTGCCGTGACGGTATCCTTCACATGCTTTATCATGTCAACACTTTTGGAATCTATCCCATGGTTCGTTTCCACAAAATGTTCATTCAAGCGTTCGCGCAAATCGTGGATCCCCATATACACGCCGTTGTAGAAAACCACCACCTGGCGGCTACGCTGGTAATCAACAGAAGAACCTTCCACAACACTCGTCATGGCCGCATCGGCAACGAAGTCCCCTACGTAACGGTTTCCACCATTGCGCAAATTGAAACCCTTGAACTTGTTCGCTTCGGGGCGGGTCGAGAACAAATTGTATTTCAGGCGCCCATCCTCGTATTCCTTTTTCATCTTGATGGCAACAGGCTTCTTGGCATAGGTGCGACTGTAGTTGCCCATCAAGGAAATTCCAGCATCGATTTGCCACGCCTTCTTTGCGCTGCGGCTGCCCTCTTCAAAAAATTCCACATGGGCAGGATATTCCGCATCGGCCATGATGTTCACCCTACAGCTATATGGATTTTGGCCAAAGCAGTCCGACGTATTGGCATACTTTTCACGGAAGAACACAGAGTCAACACTTATGGCAACAACTGGCATAGACACGGTTTCACCAATAAAGAACGTGTGGCTCGACTTGCGTGCAATAGAATCTCCTACAAATTCTGCACAACGTACCGGAGTATTCCTGCTTACCACATAGGGCTCAGCAAACTCGGGCGTATTCGCGTTTGGTTCAGACCCATTGAAGGTACAGCGGATAACACCGCCATACAGCGGCGCAGGCACGGGAATGGTCAAATCGTTGTAAAATCCTGCAGGGGGGAGCAAGTGAACCTTGGCCGCTTCGACAAGGTCTTTGTCCAGTTCTTCTTCAGAACTGGAACTTGCTTCGGAAGATGTTTTGGACGAACTGCTTGAACTTGAATTTGAGTTAGAACTAGAATTTGAACTAGAATTTGAGCTTGAACTTTTAGAATCCTTTGTACTCGTTGAATCCTTTTTATCTTCTTCCTTATTAAAACGTTCCAAATACCAGGAATAGAGCGAATCCGAATAAAGAATGCTGTCGGGAATAGCTTCATCGTCCGATTCGGCAACTTCGCTGATTTCAATAGCCTTGTTAGTCGAATCGTCGTCCCCGCAGGCAGAGAGGATCGCAGCACACAAAAAGCAGTTTGCAAGGAAGGATAGTTTATTGAAAATAAATTCTTTTTTCATGACTAATCCTCCAAGCAGCGGACCGAGAATCCGTTTTCGTTGTCATCGTCGGTGAAGCGAGGACCGTAACCAACATATACGCCATACAGTGGCGCTAGATAATCTATCATCTCCGTGTACAGCCACCAGCCCGTTGCAAATTGGTCTGTCGTAAATTTTGTTCCCGAAACATAGTCATACTTGCCTGCAGGCAGGGCGGAGAACCCATAGGGATCGGCTCCGTCCCATTCCGAAGATTTAAGATTGTCAAAACCACCTGCACTATCAAGGAGGGTTTCAAATTCCAATTTGCTTGGCAAGTGCCAACCCTCCGGGCAAACAGCCTGCGCCAACGATGCCGAATACAGACGCCCATACTTTTCGCAATTATCAAGGGAATTTTCAAAACATACAGCACCCGTGGTATCGTAATTCAGGTTTTCCGCCATCCAGGTCTGTTCGCCAATTTTAACCGTCCGGTAAACTTTCGCATCACGGGCATCCGTCATCGTACCTTCGTTTTCCAAGACGCCCTTTACTGTTGCCGTGGGGCATTGTGGCGTTGCAGTGGATCCGTCCTGATTTTCTACAGTAACATTCGGAGTATATTTGCCCCTCTTCGTAAACGTACGGGTCGCCGAAGCATCGGTCGCATCGTAGTCATCACTCCAGGTGTAAATGAAGGGCTCAGCACCTTCGCTTTCGCAGCCAGTGACATTCCATTCAAAAACAACCTCATTCGATTCAGTTATGCTATCCGACTCAGAAACCAGATTCAATTCGCATGAACAATTCGAAATGGAGCGCTTTTCCACTTTGATATTTGAACAAGAAATGGTCCTTTCCGATTCAAGACCTTCGTCCAACACGACGCTTGCATATACCGTTCCAGTTTCTTCAAAGGCTATTTTCGGTTTGGCATCCGTGCTGGAAATGCCATTGCCATTTCCGTCGATAAAATTCCATAAGTACGATGTGGCCGTGTAGTCTCCGACACCAATTAAGCCCCAGTGCGAAGTATCTTTCCTGAAAACACTCTTTTCAGAAGCCCCGCAATAAATAGGAGTAACCGAGCAGACATCGTATTTTCCGTACGTCAACGTATATGTATGGAGATCAGGAACAGCGGATTTCGGAATCACATAGGATGCACTTTCCCAATCCCAGTAATAATAATCACGAACGGAGATAGTGACGTCCTTTGAATATCCATCATCACCCGAAAGTATCATGGATAAATTCTTCAATTCGCCTACATTTTTGAAATTTCTCACACTGAACGTGTATCCATCATCATTTCCATCTTCATCATAGCGCATGTTCATGGAACAAGTCGCGGAAACAATACCCTTAACATAAACAGCAGGGCACGAAATAAACATGCTTTCACTTTCATCATTTACAATTTCAATATCCGGCGAGAATAACCCGGCCTTTGTCGTCACGCCCACTATAGACGAGCTATCGGAAGACAGATTCCAAGTGTAATTTGCGGAACCTTCCCATTCGTACGTAAACTCCTGGCCACCCTTGCATCCAGAAATCTTCCATGTGGCACTATCAGGGAAATCCTCCGAAACTTGCAACGTATCCGTTTGCGTTTCACACAAGCAATCCGTTACAGGAATGCCCGAAACCTTGACTTTTGAACAGATTATCGTATCGCTTTCCGATTCTCTTCCTTCGTTTATAATCAATCGCGCATAATACACTCCCCCACGTTTGTAAGTGACCGTGGGCGAAATCTCTTGGCTAGTAGCAGGTGATGCCCTGTCTCCAAAATCCCAGGAGAATGTAACAGGAGTACCGCCCATGTTGTAGAAAGAATAGGTGACATTTGAGTCCCGGACGATACTCTTTTCCGAAACAATGCATACACCGCGCACCTTGGTACCATCGTCAACCGGGAGCTCCTTATCAGGGGCCTTCGAACTGGAGGATTCTTCTGCCGAGGACTTCTTTTCTTCGACCGACGAAGACGAAGAATGTTTCTCAGAAGAAGACAAAGTCTTGGATGACGAAGAGGATGAAGCTACCGAGACAGCCTTCCCATCCTTGAGCCACGCACCATCCTTACAGGAATATGATGCCGACTTGGACAAGACGAACTTATAGTCCCCGTCCTTAGCGCATTTGCCCAAGTCCGATTCTGAAATCACGACCGCCGTCTGCTTCTGCCACTTTTTGGATATGCAGGCATACAACTTGCCTGCAACGTAGGCCAAATCACCCTCGCGCTTTGACGAGCAAGTTTCCAAAGAATCTTTTGATCCTACATTGGCAGTCACTATAGCCGACACATAACATTCGACAAACTCGGAATCAGAGAATGTCGCACCCGTGGCTTTTCTCCAAGTTCCAGACGCACACTGGTAAGCTTCCTTGTCTGATTCGACATAGTAAAATTCGCCAGCAACATCACTATCACATGCTCTAATGTTGCATACTCCAGCGACAAATTTCTTTACCGGCACCCAGGCATTTGTAAAACACGTATAACGGGCTCCCTTTACCCTGGCAAGGGCTCCCCTGTTTTCCTCACCACAATCCGGCAGTTCATCCAGGGAGTCGAAATTTCCTTCCGACAGTTCGGAATTATCGGAAGGGCGGGAATCCACGCTAGAGGAATCATCACCACATGCCGAAAACGACAGTAGCAACGCTGCTGTAAAGGCATAGAAGAGTATGCGGTTTTTCATACCTCTAAAATAATAAAATACCGAGGTATGGTTACAAAAAATCTAATCCCAGTTAATCGTGGGCGGAGGATCCTTCAGGTCCTTGTTCTGCTTGGCCGCCTCGAACTTCTTTTCGGCGATGGCAGCACGCTGTTTGTCCTTCTCCTTGCCCGCGGCAAAGAGCGCATCCAGCTCGGCAGCGCGGTTCTTCTGGCTCTTGAGGAATTCGTCAAAAGACTTGACTTCTTTCTTGAACTCCTTATGGGAGAGCACCTCGCCCGTGTCGGCATCGACAACGAGTTCGCCCTTGCACATGGGGCATTCCACGGTCAGCGTCCTTACAGCCATAAAGCCTCCTAGTCCCTGCGCCCACCAAGAAGGCCGGCACGGTACGCCCAGTAGAGCAGTTGCAAAATGGAAGATATTGCTGCGGCCACGTAAGTAAGGCCTGCGGCAAAGAGCACTCCAGAAACCGTATTGTACTCCTTGCCTTGTGCCACCACGTCCATGCGGGCAAGCGCCTTCTTGGCACGGGAGGATGCATCGAATTCCACCGGCACGGTCACGAGCGTAAAAAGCGTCGCGGCAGCAAAGAGGATAACACCCACCAATGCGAGGGAATAGCCCAGCGCACGGCCAGCACTCATCAGCACGATACCGATAATCACGAGCCACGGGCCGAGATTGCTACCGATGTTTGCAACCGGAACGATGGCGGAACGCAGCCACATCGGGAAGTAGCCCTGCGCATGCTGGATAGCGTGACCCACCTCGTGCGCGGCGACACCCGCGGCACTTGCGTTACGGCCGTAGTACACTTCTTTCGAAAGGTTGAGTGTTTTGTTCAGCGGATTGTAATGGTCCGAGAGGAACCCATGATGCACAAGCACCTGCACGTCGGTGATACCCGCATCCATGAGGATAGCCTTCGCCACGTCGGCACCAGTGAGGCCACTGGAAATATTCACTTTCTGGCCCGCAGCAAAACGGGATTTGACTAGCATAGAGACTCCACCGGACAGGGCCAGCGTCACCAGGAGAATCATCATGTATAAAGGATCAAAGTACATATATCTACCTCAGGAAATAATATACAAAAAAAGGGAGTAGGATCTAGGGGCTAGGGGCTAGGGAGAAATATCACGGCTTTGCCGTCTGTTATTGACGCACGAAGTGCGTGATTCTTATTCCCTACAGCCTCTAACTTCTAGCCTCTAATCCCTCAAATCACATATCGCCGATGTCGAGTTTCGCTTTGTCACGGGCACGAGTCAGCAAAAGCCCGAGCACAAGGTACACGACAGCCTGCACGGCAAGCAAGTACAGCCGGGGAGCCACGTCGTATATATCGCCTCCCATCTGCTCAATCGAGAGCCAGGCAGGCACGGCAAACGTACTCGGCAGAATGTACGAAACCGCCGCCATCCATGATGGAATCAAGTAGCTGGGCCAGCTGAAGTTCGCAAGGAACAGAATCGGGATGGAAAGGTACAGGAATAACTGCATGCTGGATTCGCGCCGCAAGAACACCTGCGACACGACCATTCCCAGATTGATCGTAGACGCAAGAAACACGACCGAGAAAACCACCATGGGCAATAGTTCGCCACGTCTCGGGAAATCAAAGAAGTTGTAGATAATGCAATGATAGAAGAGAATGAACGAACAATAATGGACAAAGTAAGCCAACGAGCGTCCAAAATACCGGTAAGGCAAGGTCTCGTTTTCGACCGCACTATCACGCAACTTTTTGCGGAAACGGCGATGCGCACGGGAACCGCCCAATACGCAAATTCCGATAATGAGCGACTGCTGCAAAATCACCACAAGCACGCTGGGCACCACGTAATTGGCATAGCCGCCCGTGCTATTGAACAACGTCTGGATGCTGATGGGGAACGGGTCGCGCATGGCAATGGCCTGCGCCGACGGGACCTTCTTGGAAATCGCAATCTGTTTGACCTTGTTCGTCGCACCCAACGTCAGGGCGCATGTAGAAAACGCCGTACCTATAGCGCCATGCAACATCACGTAGGCGCCATTCGTAAAGATGTTCACCGACACCTGTCTGCGGTTACGGATATCCTTTTCCATGTTCTCCGGGATAACCATGAAGCCGTAGATTTCGTCGCGGGACATGGATTCTTCGGCCTGGAGCATTTCGGGATAAATAGCCTTCACCTCGATTTGCTGTGCCGCCGAGGCCATGCGGATAAGGTCGCGCGACATCGCCGTATTGTCCATATCCACAATGGCAACGGGAACCTTCGTCACCGTCTGGTGAATATAGGGCGTCGGGTAGTAAAAGGCGTACAGAACTCCCGCCACCACAAGCAAAAGCACCGCGGCCGGGTCCGTGTACATCAACTTCCATTCGGCAAAAGCCACTTTCCAAAGGCGACGGATCATGCGCGCGCCTCCGATGCAGCCAACTGTTTTTCCTCGTACTCAACTTCCCTACGCTGGAACTGCTTCCACCGCATGAACATGAGGAATGCACCGAGAAGGTTCCAGAACAGGGCCATCCCGATAAGAATTTTCAGCACATCCCATGCAGGGCCCATGCCGACATCGCCCAAGAGCATCATCGACTGAATCTTAAGCGCATGCGTCAGCGGGAGCACAAAAGCAAAACAGCGCACTGCTAAGGGCATGGACATCACGGGGAACGTCTGGCCCGCAAAAGCAAAAGCAGGGCTACCAATAACGCCCGCGGCACCTGTGGCAATTCTCATCACGCCCACCACACCGACAAATACAAATCCAGCACCAGAACATGCGAGAATCATGAACAGTTGCGCGGCAGCAGTCATGACAAATTCATCAAGAGTTAACGGAGCGAGAACACGGTGGCAATAAGCGTAGCAACCAATCATGCCCAGCCAAAGCACGATGTTCATGGGGAGCATGCTCGCAAGCCACAGCGTAAACCGGGAGCCACGTGCATAGCCGAGCATTTCCCTCACGCGGTGGTCGCGGAGCGGGAACGATGCCACGTACACGCCGACAATCATCGCCGCAAGGTGAAACAGAGCCGTCACAAGCCCGAGCCCGAGGAATCCCTGGTAGTTCCCGGCGATGTTGCCCACGGAATGGATTTCCGTCTTCACGGGATCGTCCATCTGGGCCGTAAACATTTCGCTCCCTGCCGCCGAAAGTACCGCACGGATTTCCTTGGTCGCGAACATGTTGATCAAGTAGTTCTGGCCGCTCGAATAAACCGGAATGACCGGACTTTCAAACCTTAGCGCACGGCGTTCCAAATCGTTGGGGAGCACAAGGAACCCCTGAAGGTCACCACGAATGACAGCATGCTCGCACTCACTCATGTCGTGGCAAATCATCTTCACGTCCAGAACGGGGCTGGAACGCAACTTGGTTTCCAGACGGTCGGCCAAGTGGCTGTCATCCTGGCGAACAATGCCAATAGGCACATGCTGCACAATTTGCGAGGAGAACAGGCCCAGCATAAAGACCGAAACCCCGACAGGCAACACGAGGAGAATCAGCCACAAGACCAGGTTGTGGCTGAAATAGATTTTCCGGACCGTTTTCAGGAATCCCTGCAACAGCACGGCAAGCCTCCGTTACCGAATAGCTTCCGCCGAAAGGAGGACGCTCATGCCCGGGCGCAAGTTGTCAACCTTTTGCGTGGGGCGCAAACGCACTTCGAACGTCTTGAGGTCAAAGCCTCCGCTTTCCTTGCTGCTGCGCCACGTAGCGTAGTCGCCCACGGAGGCAATGTAGCTCACTTCCATTTCAACATCGCTGTCAAGTGCCGGGATGTGGGTCACAAAACGTTTGCCCTTAGACACGTTCTTCAAGAAATCTTCGCGGAGGTGGAACACCGCCCAGGCGTCGTCCAAATCCGTCACGGCCACCACAGGCATACCCGAGCCGACAACCTCGCCTTCTTCGGCAAGCTTGAGCGAAACTTCGCCCGTAATCGGGGAACGAATCTTGGTTTCTTCGAGGTAGGCATCAACTTCGGCCGAGGCACCACGAGCCTGCATCACAAGGGCGTTCGCAGCCGCCTTGTCTTCGCTGCGGGCACCGGCCACAGCCTGGTCGTACTGCGCCTTTGCGGCATCAGCGGCAGACTGGCTCGCCTTCATCTGGGTTTCGGCCTCGTCGCGTTTCTGGAGCGGGAGCACGCCCTCGTCATAAAGTTTCTGCACGCGGTCGTAGGTGTTCTTCGCAAGCGTCGCGGCATCCTGAGCGCGGTCGGCCATTGCCTTAAGCGCGGTGATATCTTCGCTGCGGGCACCATTGCGGGCCTTGTTCGCCTGCGCCTTTGCGGCGCCAAGCGCACCCTCGGCCTGGATTTTCTTAGCCTCTATTTCGGGGCTGCTGATAATCGCCACGAGGGAATCTTTGTACACGAAATCCCCCTCGCGCACAAACAGCGCCTCAAGGCGTCCGGGAATCTTACCCGAGACAAGGACGCGCCTTGCTTCCATCTGACCCTGCAAGAACTGCTCGCGAGGTTCGGTGGCAAACTTCTTGAGCTGGACAACGCCCAGCACGACCAGCGCACCCAGCGCCAGCACGATAACCATCTTGCCAAAGAATTTCAACGCATTGATCATTGTTTATTCTCCTTGTTCTCGGGAACCGTTCCCGCGGTTCCTTGTTCAGAAGATTCCTTTACCGGCACGGGGGCCGGAGTTGCAGTCGAGTCAGCGGGCACTTGCGCGGGGGCAACAGAATCCGCAGCGGCAGGTGCCGGTGAAACCGGCGCAGGAGCCGGAGCAGGCGCGACAGTCGCCGCAGAATCCACAACAGGCGCAGCGGATTGCACAGGAGCCACCGGCTTAGAAGCCGTGAGCAAGGTGCCAGCATTCTCAACCTCGCCGCAAGACTCGAGCAAGCCGAGCCATGCGATAACGGCATCATAGTGAGCCTTCAAATCGGCCACCTGCAAACGTGACAGCGCCAGTTCGGCATCCACTACATCAAGGCCGGTCGCAAGACCCGCCTCGTAAGCCTTGTTCTGGCTACGCAAAGCCTCGTCAGCCAACTCACGTGTTTTCTGCAAACTAATCAAGCGGCTCTTGGCATGTTCCATCTCGCGCCAGCGCTTTTCGACAAGCAAATTGATGTTGTCCAAAGTCTGTTCTTCCATGCTAGCCAGCGAACGGTCCAACGCCTTCGCGCCGCTCACCTTGGAGCGGGTTTCGCCACCCTTGAACAAATCCCATTGAGCCTTTGCACCCACAGCCCATTCCGGCTCCAGTATGGTCAGGTCTTTCGTATAAAGTTCCTTATAACCGAACAAGGCAACCGTCGGGAAGTAATCAGCACGAGCGGCACTGACGGCGGCCTGACTGCGTTTGCGCTCAGTACGCAACTGCCTAAGTCCCGGATGTTTCTCGCGTGCCAGCGCCTTGATTTCGTCAATGGAGCGGTATTCTTCGGGGGATTCAACTGGGGTCGTCGCGGTGATGCTCGTGTCCGTATGCAAGAGGCTAGCCAAAGCGAGGCGAGCCAGGGTCTGGTCGCGCTGAGCATCCTCTAACGCGTTCTGGGCCTCTGCAAGGGCCACCTCGGCGCGCAGGCGTTCCGCCTTGCTAATCTGCCCGCCCTCTTCCAATTTTTTAGAACGTTCCAAGTGGCCTTCCAAATTGCGTTTCGTTGTCTCGCGGAGCAACGTCAATTCTTCGGCCAGTCGCAAGGAAAAATACCGGGTCGCGACATCCATGAGGATGGCGTTCTGGGCCATGTCAAATTCGGCCTTGCGAGCCGTCACGTTTTCTTTAGCGGCATCGTAGGCGGAATAAATCTTGAGCCCGGTAAAAATCGGCCACACGACGGACAAGCGTGCATTGAAGAACACGTCGTCCTGGACCTTCTTCTTGAAATCCGGCAAGGCCGAATCCAGCGAGGATTCCGTCTTCATCCTGGCGAGATTCCCCACGGAATCACCGACATTCCTCGCCATGGGCAAAGCCATCTCGTCCGGAGCTCCATTCGCACGGGCTTGCTCATAGGCCGCCTCGTAACCGGTCCTATAATAATTCTGGTAGGCTTCGGCCCCATGCACCGAGATAATCCCCGAACGGACTTCGTTCAGGTCGATATTGATGGGGTCGTTGATCTTGGTAACCCCTGCAGACAGGGATACAGTAGGCATAAAACGAGAACGGGCCTCGTTCTTGCCGCTTTCGGCCATTTCGACCTTGGCTTTTTCGGCCTTAATCTGCGAATTGCCCGATTTTGCCATGTTAAGGGCGTCCTGTAGCGACAGGGGGGCTGCCATTGCCGCGACAGAAACAAAAACAAGAAATGTAAAGCGCAACTTCATAGCGAAAAATAAAATAGCAATTTCCCCATTTTTTGCACCCGCAAAGCCAAGCCATTTCTGACAAAACGGGGAAAAATGACTATGACATACAAAAAATCCCCCGAAGATCGGGGGAAATTCTCGCATGAGGCTTGTTTTTACTTGCCGGGGGTCGGTTCCGCGGACTTCCAGGCGCTAGCTTCGTAACCCATCGTATTCGTGTCAACACGATGCAAACTGTGTCCGAGACCGTCAGCCTCCTTCAAGGCCGGCCACTTATCGGAATAGAGCGTAGCGTCGTGCCAGATGTAGAAGTACACAAAGCCCGATTGAGCACTCTTGCTATCAGCCTTTGCAAAAGGTTCCTTAATCGCAATGGTTTCACCGCGGTTAGAAAGTTTTCCCTTATATAAGGCAAATTTGACCGTAGCAGGAATATCATACTGGGAACGAACCCAGCCCGTATCCGCCACCATTGTATCAGAAAGGAGCAGCATCATGGACTTCGCAGGCAAAACCGCCGAAGACGGGAACTCAATATTGATACCTTCGATCTTCCATCCCTTTTGGACGTCAGTACTATACAGAGCAATATCCTTATCGGATCCATTCACAATTTCCATAAACTCGAAACGCACGGCCCCAGTCGTAGAAGGATTATAATAAATCTCATTGATGTAAATATCGCCAACACGAAGCGGAGAATTTACGGCTCCCGGGGTTGCCGAAGAAAGCGGGCCTTGAGCGGTCGATCCATCGCTCAAATCGATAACACCACTTGTCCCAGTATAAGAAGGCACCCAGATACTGGATTCTTCACCTTCCAGCGGGCCGCGGAGGTAGAATTCGCCGCCCTGCGGGCTCACCACCAGTTCTTCGTCAAAGTTATCAACGGCGTCAAGCACCACATAACCCTTCGCAGGAATGACCGTAGAAACAGCACCGGACTTGATCGTCAGCGTCTGCTTGCGACGCTTGACCTCAAGGGTCCAGCCGGCGATATCCACTTCCTTGTCACCCATATTGTACAGTTCAATCCATGCGTTATCGGAACCGACATTCGGCATGATTTCGTTAATGCGCACGGTGGCAGGAGTTATCCATTCGTCGTTACCGACACCGGGATTGCCCTTGTCAAGCTTGCTTGCGGCCCAGGAATTCGGCTGGGCAGCATTGCCGCCCTTATACACGAGGGTACGGCCCTTGCCATCGGCAAGGCTCGGCCAAGGCGGTTCATTGCCAAATGCACACGTCACGTCGCCCTCGCCACGAATTTTCACATTTACCACATCACCTTCGTTAATAAGTTTACCCGTCCACGGGCCAAACAAACGACCCGCAAACTGAGGATAGGCTTCTTTAAAAGCTGCGGGATCATTGGTGATGACGATATATTCGCCCTTTGTCAAAGGTTCTGCAGGGAAAGTATATTCAACAGCACCACCCAAGTGCATCTGGTACTCAGACATATTATCGATATTCATGCCACCGACAATATAAATCTCGACCCATTCCAATTCGGAACCGCCCGCCGCATTGTACATGATTTCGGAACAGCCCATCTGCGGTTCATCGGTATCGAGAATGAGTTCGCTACTCGAAGAAACTGGAGCGGGGTTGTTGCTATCGCTACCATTGTCGACAGAAGAGCTGCTACCGCTATTGCCCGATTCAGCCGGAGTATCGCCGGAACTCTGAGGGTTGTCGGGATTGTCCACACTGCCGGGATTAGAATCCGAGCTCACTTCGGGATTGGTAGGATTGCTACCGCTATCGTCTTCGGAGCATGCAGAAAATGCACCGAGCATAGCAATGCAGGTACCGGTCAAAAGCCACTTTTTCATGTTCATAGGGGCCATCCTTTGTTCAGGTCAAATGCTAAAAAACTCTAAAAATTCCCCGCCAGTTTCGTCCAGTAAGGGCTCTTGAACCGGCGGGGGTTCTCGTAAACTCTTTTCCACTCCGCTGCCGCATTACCGAATTTAGAAAATGCGGAGTGCTTGAGGTTCAAAAATCTTATCAGGTCGAACATCCAGTACGGAACCTGTGAGCAAGGACACTTTAATTCGAGCACTGCGTCCATTCCCGGCTGGAAAAACCTCGGAAGTCCGGTCGAATGCATGTAGTGCGGGTCCACCGTATAGTCAAATCCGTTTTCCTCGCGGAAGCGCATGCCGGTATCGATTGTCACGCGGGAGTATTCCTCGCGAAGTCCGAACCAGGCGCGACGCTTGTACTGCGTCAAAAGGCGCGGATGGGCCCCATGGAGTTCCGTCTTGTAAAGGAAATCCTTGAGGTACATGCGGTCTTTATCCGTCTTGCAGGGCCATTCCTCGGGTTTCATGTTCCAGACTTCGCCGGGATTGATGCCCTTGATGGTCGCACGGCTCTTGTAGCAGATGCTACGGATCTTGCGTTTGACCTCGAAATGGAACGTACCGTCCTGTGCCGGATGCTCGCCGTAGGTGCGGATGCGCATATTGAAACGGTCCAGGAGCTGCTTCTTTTTCCAACCCAGGAACGTCCACTTGGGGCTATCCAGATACAGGTTCGTAATCCAGTAGAAGCCACCCGGAGTAATCTTGGAATAATAGTCTTCTTCGCAATACGGAGCAAGGAAGGCACCTATCCGGTCCGCCCACGCGACGGGGATATGGTACTTCAGCTCGAACCGTTCGAGAAGGCTAAATCCGCGGGCTTCTGCCATATTACTTCAAAGCCTCACGCAGATGGTTCGCGCTACCTTCGCGGGCAAGAATACCCGCATAGTTGAGCAGTTCCAAATAGCGCACGAAAATATCATATTCCAGCTTGACAGCCTTCATGTCGCTCTCGAGAGAGCTTTCCTTGGCGCGCAAAAGCAGCAGCGGATCGGAGCCGGCGTTAATTGCGAACTGTTCCATGAACCCGCTCGCGTTCACCTGTTGCACATATTCCTTCTGCACCTTCCACTGGCCAATCATGGCAAGCACTTCCTCGGTCAGGCGGGCCACCTTCTGGTTGATATCGCGCACGTCAGCGAGGTAGTCGCTTTCGGCATCGAGCTTGGCCACCTGGAGCTTGAGATCACCGTCCTTGCCGCTGTCGAAGAACGGCAGGCGGAAAGCGAGATTCACGAAGAACTTGTCGGCCGTTTTGCGGTTATCCTGGTCGGGGACAAGGATGCGCGCAACATCAGTGCAAAGCGTTATATCACTTGCCGTGCAACCCGTTTCCTTGACCCATTCATCCTTATAGTCCTTGTAAGTTCCTGTTCCAGAAACGTCGTAGGCATCCAGGTCCTTATACTTCTCCATCCGAGACTCAATCTGGAGCGAGTAACCGACACCGATATGCGAAATATAGTCGCGGCCCTTGCTCACGTCCTGCTTGGCCTGGGCGACTTCGCTATCGCGCTTGCCGCGGGCCATCGCCACCAGCGGGAAGTTCTCGTTCACTTCCACACCGTTAGAAAGGTTCTGAGCGAGTTCGTCCATTGTCGGGAGGAATGTGGAATCCAGGTCGACCCCATCGAAATCGGGCACCCAGATCTTCATCTTGAGTTCGGCATCGCGCAAAGCCGTGCTGTCCGAAAGCAAGTCCGCCTTCAAGGTAGCGCCCTTTTCCAGAGCGGCCATCAGGTCTTCGGGGTTGAAGGACGCCGAGCCGGACTTGAGGTGCAACACCTCGATGCGGTCGGAGTTCACCTGCAGCAACTGCTTGTTGATTTCGTTGATCTTCTTGCGCATCACGTAGCGCACGCCGCGTTCGTAGCGGTCGTACAGCAACAGGGAGCGTTCCACGCCAAAGCGGGCCAGTTCATACGACTTATTAGCCTCGTAACGTTCACGGTCGGCAGAACCTTCGCCGAACGTCTTGGGGCTCATGCGCAATTCAAAATCGTGCTTGGCAAAGCTAAAACCATCCAACTGGTAACGCAGTTCCATCTTGTCCCAGAGCTTCGTGTTCCTGGGAGAAGACGTTGCCTCGGAGCGCTTCTGTGCAGCCTCGAAACGGGGGTCAGTCTGCGCCGACTGGACAAGACGGTCCCACGTCAGCGGACCCGCATACAGGGCCGCAGACAACATGATAGGGAGTGCAACAAAGCGCTTCATTATTTCTTACCGTCTTTCTTGAGATGTTGTTGAATAACGCCCATTTCCGCGATGGTCACCATTTCGCCCAGGAGGAACGGATTCTCTTCGGGGATCTTGATGGTCACTTCACGACCGTACACCGGCAATTCCGGCATTTTCCACATACGGGTCGGGAACGGAACGATACGGCTGGAGAGGCCGACAACTTCGCCGACAACCGCCTTGCCCGTACCGGCAAGCGTGGTCACCTTCACAGTCTCGCCCACGTCCATGTTCTGGTAAATCTGTTCGTTGATGTAGCCACGGATAATCGTCGGACGCTTGTGCGTGAGGGTGAGAATCGGGGCAAAGCTCGAAACCTTTTCGCCATCGCGGACGTTCACGTCACCGACCACCCAGTTTTCCTTGGCAATCTGGACGAGGTCTTCCTGCTGTTTCTGGAGTTCGGCCAGTTCCTTCTTCAGGTTCTCGACTTCGCTCTGGCCACTCGTCTTCTGCAGGCGGCCGCTGCCGCGCAAAAGGGCAATCTGCTGGTTCGCGCTCTTGGTCGCCAGCGCAAGTTCGTTCTTGAGGCTCTTGATCTGCATGGCCATGGCGTCATTGCCGTCGCTGTTGGACTTCGAGTTCGAGAGGCTCTTGAGCTTGGCGGAAATTTCCTTGTTCTTCTGGTATTCCGTCTCGAGGTTGCGGATTTCGGCGCTGAGAGTGAGGCGCCTGGTTTCGAGGTTCGCCTTGACTTCGGCCACCTTCTGGTCAATTTCGGCGGAACTCAGGTTGCTGCGGCCTTCGAGGGCGTCAATCTCGCGGGTGACCTCGGAGATGCGGAGGGTCAGGTCCGGACGGTTGATTTCGACAATCGTGTCGCCCACCTGGAGTTCCTGGCCGGGAACCACGTGGACCTTCACGATTTCGGTTGCGGAGGGCACGCTGATAATGGTTTCGTTCGCATCGGCGATGCCGCGGAACATGGCGACCTTGCCCTGGTAGACCAAGCCAAGGACGATAGCAAAAACAACACAGAAAGCCCAAGCCAAAGACAGCTTGTGAGTATAGACGTAGGCGACGCCCGCATTATTCTTGTGGGTGTTCCAGAAATTGTCGAGAAGATCTTCAAGTTTGTGCATTGTATCCTCCCCTTACATTTCCGTCGTCGCGTCTTGCATCATGAACTGGACATCCGAAATTCCCTCGATCTTGGAAAGGTCATTCAGGATTTCGGCAGCGGGCTTCGTCGCACGCAGGCGAATCTGGTAGGCGACATCCAGACGGGCGCCGCCATCAACTTCGCGCATGGTGATGAGAATGAAAGTCTTGAGGCTCGTCTTCATGATATGTTCGACCTGGGCACGGGCATCACCTTCGTTCGGGAGAGCAAAGCGGAGCATGCCGTCAAAGAAGTGCTTGGTACCGAGACCCGTGCGGGACAGGAGGAAGGCGACACAGCAGAAGGCAATCGTACCGCCGACAGCGGCACCCCAGGCATACACACCGCAGCCGATACCCGCACCTAGCGCCGCAAATATGAACATGATATCTCGCGGGTCCTTGAAACTCGTACGGAAGCGGACCACCGAAAGCGCACCCATCATACCGAGACCGCGCCCGACGTTATCACCGATGGCCTGCATGATCATCGCAGCCGCAACCGAGCTCAGAACAATGCCCTGGACGAAGTTCCTAGAATAGGAAAGCCCGAGGAAGGTCTTTTCGTAAGTCCAGCCGATTGCCGAAGATAAGATAAAGGCAAGGCAAAGCGTATATGCCAACGTGATAATAGTAGCGTTGGTCGTACTTGATTGAACCGCAAGAAGGTCTAACATTATGCTCTCCGTATTTGATTACGTTTTTCCACAAAGGCAAAAGGAGCTATTGCACCCTCATCAATAGCCCAAGCACCTAGGCTATCCAAAAATAACAAAAGGGCTTAAAAAACGTTTGAAAAAAGAAAAATACACGTTGCTGACGACAACAACAACACGCAAAATTCTCAACATCTACAACGCATTTTCCATCCCACGTAAATTTTCCAGCCCCATCAGACAAGTTCAAGCCGAATCAGCCGGCCAGTTTGTTAACAAAAGTTAACGGCAGGGTGAAAAAATCCCCGTCAAAGCGGGGAAAGACAATTTTCAGACAATGCAAGAATCGCAAGAACTACTCGCAAGGTCCCGCAGATTCCAGCATATCTTCTGTTATGCGGTAGAGCATGCCGATAGTCTGACACTCTCCTCGTTCAACGCAGAAATCACACTCCCCTATATCTCTATATGAAGAAAACTTTCGGACGTCATTCGGTTTGAAATTTTTTCCTTCATACACAAGACATCTCGAAGAATCCGTATTCGGATAAAAAACTAACCGCACATCATAAAGCGGGCTGTCGTCACTCCACCTGAGACCACTCTCTTGAAGGAAGGGGAAATATTCCCCAGGAGAGCGATAAGCAGTATCATTTGGAGGTACAATCAAAGAATCACCACGATTAAAGCCGTCATCAGACGTCCCATACAAAAAGGACACGTTCGCATTTGTTTCATTTAAATATATCGGCTCGTAATTTGGACACTCACTTTCGGAACAGCCGCCCAGCAAGATCAAAGCCGCCAATAACAAAAAAATTTTCTCTTTTCCTAGCCCTAATTTCAGTTGCATTCTTTCGCTCTATCAATTAAAGACGCTGTAATTATATACTGGTATAACTGCAAACGAACCCCCGGCATGGCAACATCATCCTCTATTTTTTGATAAGATTCAATTGAACGAATATCTATATCCTTGTTTTCTACGTCTCCCACGAAATCAAGACATTTCGCCGACTCCGTCAAGAAAACCATTTTGACACCAATCGGCTTTCCAAAGAGGTACAAGCCTTGATTATTTGAAGGAACGTTCTTTTCTCTAGATGTGTCTGAGTAATAAAACCGTTCTTGATCTTTTACTATAGCATTCAATGTATCACCATCTATAAAAAAAGACATTTCCACATCAACCCCAGATTCATTTTTTAATCCGACAATATCATCATGAACAGCCTCCTCACAATCTTCGCAATCGGAACATGCAGATAGCATCAAGATAAATAATAAGGCAAGTAACGTTTTCATTCCTATCCCCTACATACTAGTCCAATAGTTAAACAAGGCTTCTCAATAAGTCCTGCTACAATGCTGAGTCTTCCATTTTTCATTTTCACTTATTTCTAAATATCACATGGTAAAGCGTCAAAACATCTCTTTTTTCCAATGTATCACTTGCAAGAACCCACCTGTTTAAGTAAATTCGGAGAAATTATATACTCATAAGCCTGAACGTTTCCTCCAGTTGTTGAAACAGGTTCGCCCACCTTTTTATATGAATCAATGACACGAATATCCGTTTTTTCATCCTTAACAGGTCCAATAAACGAAATGCACTTTGTTGAATCCCCTAAAATTTTTATTTTCACATCTATCATTGCAGAATTACAACCATTAACATATAGACCGCATTGGCACCACAAAACATTCCATCCTCTACTCGTATCAACAAACATAAAGGAATCACCGTCTTTTATCACTGTCATAAAAGTCCCTTCCATCTCGGAATTCTCCATATAAAACGTTATTTCAACATCAGAGCCCGATTCATTCACAATTCCCTTAAGTTCGTTAATTTCATAATCCACACAATCTTCGCAATCGGAACATGCAGATAACATCAAGATAAATAATAAGGCAAGTAATGTTTTCATCCCTATTCCCTACATACTAGTCCAATAGTTAAACAAGGCATCCAAATCAGAACTTGTATATTTTCGACCATTTTTTCCTGACGGATACTTTTCTTTTAAATAAGTCTTCAATTTAGAAAAAGATTTTGTTTTAAAAAACGCCTTTTCTACATCTACTATTGAAAAACCAGAAACTTTATCTTTTTTTGACATACCATCAACTGTATAAGAATCGTCATCGACCAAATCAGGAACTAATCCAGTATAATCATGGAAATACTTTAACGTGTCAATTCCATACCGGGTTTTTACAAATATCCACTCCATTCCCCGCGCATATGTATTACGAAAGCCATAAGGCAAATCAAAGAATTCAGACAAAGATTGCGAAGAATTCCAATAATGTGAGGTATGAGCAACTTCGTGAATTACCGTTGAATATATTTCCAAAGATTTACGGCCATAAGTAGATATGCATATTTCTTCCAAACCACCTAAATTATAACTATACCGACCATTCGACTCTCCAGCTCCACACCCAATAAAAGGCCCACTAGTGGGAATATTATTTTTATAATCCTTCTTGTTCTTATAATATACTTCAATATCTAAGCTAAAGTTTGTCGCCGTATTCTGTCTCGGTCTCTTCAAACCAAAATTATTCCCATACCAGTATTGGTAGGCAGCAGTCCACACAATACACCACTTGGCCTTGTCCCCTGTAAACTTTTCATTCCAATCCTTCTTTTTATTGTTGTTCTCAATTTCAAGGTCCTCTCCATAAAAAGAATGTCCGTCTTCCAGCAAGAAATCATCTGAGTCAAAATTTGCCTCGTAGTCAATAGAAAGAATCCACTTTTCTGGAATTTTAAAATTACCATTTTCGTCCGTATACGCCGTGCGCCAATAATAAGAATAGCCTCCAGTTACACGGACACCCACAAGATTCTGCGCATGCAGAGTATCATCTTCGAATTCCAAATGCCCCTTGTAACTTTTACCTTTTCCAAAAAGAGACCACGCATACGTATTCTTTTTAGCCAAGGCAAGATTCTGCGATAGCGAAGGTTCCCTATCTTCTGCGTTTCCGGTCATCTGAAGCGAAGTCCATGCAACCTCCTGCAAAGAAACACCCAAGTCATTCAACTTTTCGACAACGGAATTTCCACGAGAAGCCCTTTTCAGAACCGAGCGGGCAGCAGAAATAGAATCTAGTTCACCGTCTTCATCATCCAACGGCTCCACGAGGAAAAGTTCCTTGATTACATCGTATTTCGTAGAGCCAAAATCAAAGTCGGCAGGAACCGCTGCAAAATACGGCTTGACAGAATCAGGCAAAGAGGGGTCTACATAAACCGCAGGTTTCTTAATAGGCTTGTAGTCAAGCGGATGCTTGAAATACACCACGGTCGTATCGCGAGATTTCAATTCAGCAAGTTCGTCTTTCCCACGGACAAGGAACCGCACATAAAGATAATTCGGCTTCAATTCCATACTTTCCACTTCGGCAGAATCAATTGCAGAAGATTTTGCCAAAATGCTTTTTCTCATAGCCTTGTTCATATTTTCAATAGAATACGGATCAAGGCTCGGGTCACTCACGATTGCACTCGTAAGCACGTTGACATTCGAGTCCTCTGCTTGCATGGAATCAGTCCCAACCGACAAGTCGGAATTAGAACACCCTAGAACAAATAAAAGCAACGCCGAAGCGTATATGTTTTTTTTTCATTCCAATCCCCTCGTTTAAAACAACTTTATTAATATAAATAAAGTTTTGCTTGTAAAGTATTTGTAAGTAAAATAAAATATTTTTACAATAAGTTAATTGGCAACAAAAAAAAAGATGGCGCAAGGCCATCTCTTTAATATCCTTCGTGCTTGGAAAAGGAACCTAGCGAGACCAGGAGTCGAGCCCCCGTAGCGTACTAAAGCGTACGTGAGGGGGCGAGCGACGAACTATCGCGACGGTTACTTTTTCAAGAACTCATTTATACCAGCCGCGGCGCGGCGACCTTCACCCATAGCGAGGATCACAGTGGCAGCGCCGAGCACGATGTCACCACCGGCATAGACCTTCTCCATGAAAGTCTTGTTGGCGGTTGCATCTTCGAGAA
>CAMJHM010000002.1 GCA_946405515.1 uncultured Fibrobacter sp.
ATTGATGATATTTGGTGTCTACAAATATAATGGGCAAATCGTATGTTTGCGCAAATACCGGAATCACCATAGCTAAGATGAAGCCATAGAAAAAACTAGTCAATTTGCAGAACATATTATACTCCTTGACCAAACCCCATATAAAGAATCTATATATTTTTTGCCGCTGGAATATGTATTTGTTACAAATTATGCTTTATAAGCGTTTATTCTCTAACATCCGCCGATTTCTTCAAGAAATGGCGAAAATTCGCCAAAAAAAAAAGAAGGACTTCCTACTTGGGGAAGTCCTTCAGGTCTACTTGAATCTAAGCTTGGCTATCGGTTCAACATCTTGCCGTTGAGGGTTGCAATCCAGTGCTTGTTTGTTGCCTTGGAGGGAATTTTCAGCGTCGTGAGCCCGGCCTTGATACGGGTCTTGTACAGGACAGAACCGTTCAAGTCCATAAGGGCAAAGGTGCCTCCGATACTCGTGTGGATTTCGAGATGGTTGCCGTTCACGACAAAGAAGTTCGTCGGGGAGAGCCTGCTGAAATCATCCATGCGAAGATCCAACGGCTTTTCCTGAGAAGAGGTGTCTGTTGTTTCGGTAGTGTCCTTGTCGTGCTGCCAGTCGGGATTGTGGATTGAAGGATCGACTGGCTCGGTGACCACCGGATTTGCCGGTTCCGTAAATCCGAATTTCTGGTCCATCCACTGTATTCTTTCTTTCATCTTCTTGCGGAGATGTTCCACTTCGCCATCCCAGGTATTGGCGTTGTTGCCGCCCATGCCCATCTTCATGCCGGAACTTCCGCTGCCGTTACAGTATTTCATCGGCTCCGGGTCGGTATCGCCCTGGCCGCTGTTTTGTCCCAGGTTCGGCCAGCGCTTGAAGTTTCTGTCGGCGGCGTTTTTCAGGTATGTCTTCATGGAATCCAGGTAAGCGTCCATGACTTTGGTATGCCAAACGCCGCTGCGGAGTTCTGCCCAGCGCTTTTTCAATTCGTCCTGGTAATCGCTTCTCTTCCACAAACCGATAAGCCAGTTCGGAGCCTTCAGTGAACCCATGCCGCCGCCACCGAAGCCGAAACCGCCCATGCCGCCGCCGCTGCCACCTTTGCTTTCAATTTGCCAGCTGTTGCCGCCGCCATAGCCCATCATGCCGCCATTGCTCATGGCGAGGTTGAAGTCCCACGGCGGGCCAAGGGTCACTTTGCCTTCCTTGAATTCCTTGCCATCCTTGCCGCCCTTGTCCTTGGGCTTGTACAAGAAGAAGCTGCACCAGTAGGAGTCTCCGTTGTTGGTGATTTCTTGATGCAAAACATAGTCAACGGCAGAAGCGAGATCCACGTATTTTTCGTATCCGTCCCCGTTCTTGCCGTTCATGAACAAAGCTTCAAGGTCGTTCAGGTATTTCTTCAGGTATTCTTCCTGCTGCTTCTGAATGTTTGCTTTCTTGGGGTAGTGCAAAATGACGTTCAGACCGTCGGAGGTGTTGAAACCTTCGGCTTCGATACCGCCCTGGTTATTGCTGCCGCCGCCACCGGTGTTGGTGCCGACTTTGTCGAATGCCCAAAGGTAACCGCCAGTAAGGCTGTCGCCGGCAATATCGGTTTCTTTTAGCTTGCTGATGTTCACACGGTACTTGCCGCGTTTGATTTTTTCAACCATCACATACACACCACGGTACACTCCGTTGATGTAGAGGTCGAAATGCTTGGTGCGCGGAGCGTAACGGCCTGCCTGCCTAAAGAGCCAGTAGGCGAGTGCGTTGCGCAACATGCTCTTGTCTACATAGGGGCCGTGCAGCACCCAGTCGTCGCTGGGCGGGAGCCCGAACATGCTCACGTCCGTGCCTTCGCCCTTATCGTCGCGAATCTCGATGCTGTAGCCAGGCTTGGGGAACATGGCAGAAGACTGACCAC
This sequence comes from uncultured Fibrobacter sp., assembly GCA_946405515.1. Lineage (GTDB taxonomy): Bacteria > Fibrobacterota > Fibrobacteria > Fibrobacterales > Fibrobacteraceae > Fibrobacter. Next base: position 1,908 of record CAMJHM010000002.1, read on the forward strand.
GGACCTTGATGCCGATATCGTAGAGTGTCCCCTTGGCGCTGTCAGCGACATTGTTTGTTGCTCCGTCCAGTACTTTCATGGTGGCGGGAATCTTTTCGATGACTTTGTTGTCAAGACATTTTTGCTTGGTGTCAATGAAAATCGCAGGTAGATCGATGGTCTGCGCGAACAACGGGATTACCATGGCAAAGATAAAGCCATAGAAAATAATTTTGGGTTTGCTAAACATATACTCTCCTTGGCCAAACACCATTAATAATCTATATGATTTGCCGGAAGACATTTATATTTGTCGATGAACACTTGCTTTTTGCGTTGTCAATGTTGACATTTTTGTTTTTTTTTGAAAAAAGCTGAAATTTCGCTTTTTTAGCCCAAAAAAAAGAAGGACCGCCTACTTGGGCAGCCCTTCTTGGCTATCTCAAAATACCGAAAGATTATTTGTTCATCATCTTGCCGTTGAGCGTGACAATCCAGTGCTTGTCCCTTGCCTTGGACGGAATCCTCAGGGTCGTGACGCCGGCCTTGATTTGGGTCTTGTACAGGACAGCGCCGTTCAGGTCGATAAGGGCAAGCGTACCCGAAATAGTTGTATGAATTTCAAGGTGATTGTCATTCACTGCAAAGAAGTTCATCGGGGAGAGCCTGCTGAAATCGTCCATGCCCATATACGGGTTTGTTGAACCATCTCCATGATGGTGCGTACTTGTATCCCTGGGATTCGTCTTGCCCGGATTCGTTGTCTGACCCGGATTCGTTGTCTTGCCCGGATTCGTCGTTTGACCCGGGTTCGTTGTCTGGCCAGGATTCGTTTTGCCCGATTCCGTGTCAGAGGAGTCCTTGTCATGCTGCCAATCTGGTTCATGAATGTCGGCAACCAGAGGTTCCATCACGGTCGGATTTGCGGGTTGCGTAAATCCGAGCTGGTCGTCCATCCATTTCATTCTTTCTTTCATCTTCTTGCGGACGTGTTCGAATTCGCCGTCCCAGGTCGTAGCGTTGTAGCCGCCCATGGCCATTCCCATGCCGCCGCCCATGCCGAAGCCACCGCCCCAGCCGCCCATGCCGCCGCCGCCCTGTTGACCGCCACCCTGGCCGCCGCATTCTTTCATCGGCTCCGGGTCTGCGTCATAGGTGCCGCTAGCCTTTCCGAGGTTCGGCCAACGCTTGAAGTTTCTTTCGGCAGCCTTAGTCAGGTAGGTTTTCATGGAGTCAAGATACTTGTCCATGGTCTTGTCGTGCCATACGCCGCTGCGGAGTTCCGCCCAGCGTTTCTTCACTTCGGCCTTGTACGTCGCATCGCTAGTCCACAGCTTGTTGAGCCAGGCGGGGCCGGTAAAGCCCATGCTCATACCGCCGCCACCGAACTTGCTGCTGCTTTCAATCTGCCAGCCGGTGGTGCCGGAGCTGAACATACCGCCCATGCCGCCCATGCCGCCCCACATGCCGCCTTGGCCGCCTTGTTGGCCGCCGCCGTTTTCGGGCTGGGTGCCGTTGCTCATGGCGAGGTTGAAGTCCCACGGAGGACCGAGGGTCACCTTGCCGCCCTTGCTATCCTTGGGCTTGAACAGGAAGAAACTGCACCAGTAGGAGTCTGCGTTGTTGACGGCTTCCTGATGCAACACGTAGTCCACTGCAGAGCCGAGGTCCACGTACTTCTCGTATCCGCTACCGTTCTTGCCGTTGCTGAACAGGCCTTCAAGATCGTTCAGGTATTTCTTCAGGTATTCTTCCTGCTGCTTCTGGAGCTTGTTCTTCTGGGGGTCCTTGTCTTTCTTGGGGTAATGCATGATGACGTTCACGCCACCGTTCGTCTTGAACCCTTCGGCATCGATACCGCCCTGGTTGTTGTTGCCTGCGCCACCCGTATTGGTACCCGTCTTGTCGAATGCCCAGATGTAGCCGCCGGTAAGGCTGTCGCCGGCGAGGTCGGTTTCTTTAAGCTTGCTCACGTTCACGCGGTACTTGCCGCGCTTGATTTTTTCGACAAGTGCGTACACGCCGCGGTATTGGCCGTTGATGTACAGGTCGAAATGCTTGGTACGCGGGCTGTAACGGCCTGCCTGCCTGAACATCCAGTGGGCGAGCGCATTCCTTATCAAGCTCTTGTCGACATAGGGCCCGTGTAAAATCCAGTCGTCGGAAGGCGGGAGCCCGAACATGCTCACGTCCTTGCTTTCGCCTTTATCGTCGCGGATTTCGATGGTGTAGCCCGGCTTGGGGAACGTGGCGGAGGACTGGCCTCTCACCTTGATGCCGATGTTGTACAGGGTGCCTTTGGCACTATCGGCTACGTTGTTTGTTGCCCCGTCCAACACTCTCATGGTGCCGGGAATCTTTTCGGTAACATTCATGTCCAAACATTTGTTGTTCTGGGTGTTAACGAAAAGGATAGGGAGGTCATAGGTCTGAGAAAACCCTAACCCCACGACTAAGGCGACTGGCGCCACAACTCTAACCAACATATTCATACGTTGCCTCCAACATTTTACATAAATTTATATGTTCTGTCGGAAAACGCTTTGTTAATTCAAGTTTACGTGTTGTAAAATGTTGTTGTAATTTCTTTTTTGTTGGCTTTTTTTGCAAAAAAAGGCTTTTTTTGGAACCGAACGGTGGTCAGGGACTTCTAATTGATGTATTTTATGGTGTAAGAGGTTTCCATGATTGAAAACACCCTGAAGTCGAGTTTTATTGCCCGGTGGATTCGGAAGGCGCTCCCCCTGTTTTTGCTGTTTTCGGGATTTGCCTTTGGCCAGGCCAATTATTCGCCTGCCGAATTGGATACGCTTGTCTCGACAATAGCCCTTTATCCGGACCCTCTGCTGGTCCATGTGCTTACGGCTTCAACTTATGGTGACCAGATTCCTGCGGCGAATGCTTTTGCCCAATCCCATAAAAATGAAAAGGGCGAGACTCTGGCCAAGTCCATCGAAGATGCCAATTTGACTTACGATCCGAGCGTTCAGGCCTTGATTCCGTTCCCTACGGTTCTTGATATGATGGCCAAATACCCCACGTGGACCGACCAGTTGGGGGATGCTGTCGCGGCCCAGAAGGATGGTGTCATGGATGCTGTTCAGCGCTTGCGTCACAAGGCTTACGAAAACGGCCACTTGAAGTCTAACGAACAGGTGACGGTCAGTGCCGCCGATACGGTTATTGTCGTTCAACCGACCCGCACGGAATATGTCTACGTGCCGGTGTACAATCCCCGTGTTGTTTACTATGTCCGCTCCGATGGCTATACGACTTATGTTCGCTATAGTTCCGGTGTCTGGCTTGGTACATGGTATGGAGAATGGGGCTGGGGAACCTGCTGGTTCGACTGGGGCCCGCGTGTGATTTATGTGCGCAATTATCGCTGGTATCCGCATCGCCCGATTCCTCACCATCCGCATAGGTATAGACCGGCTCCGCACCGCTTTGCTCCCGCACCTCACCAGGCTCCAGCGCGCCATGCGCCTGCGCCGAAAATGTCTCCGGCACACCGGGAGGCCCCTCCGTCAAGAGCGCTAGCTCCGGCCCCGGCGGCACGTTCAGCTGCTCCTGCACCAGCACCGCGTTCTGCAGCGCCCGCTCCGGCAACGCGTTCGTCGGCACCTGCTCCGGCTTTGTATAGGCCCGCTGCCGACAATCAGGCCGGTTACAGAACTGCACCCGCTCCGGCTCCGAGAGTCGCTCCGGCTCCCGCCCCTGCGCCTGCTCCAAGGGCAACTCCTGCACCCGCGCCGAGACCTTCTCCGGCACCTGCTCCGCGCCAGTACGAACGCAATTCCAGGGACGACCGCAGTTATGACAGCGGCCGTAGCGGAAGCCGCTCGAGTGGAAGAAGGAGATAGTGGTTAGGGGCTAGGATCTAGAGGCTAGGATCTAGGGAGAAATATCACGGCTTCGCCGTCTTATATTGACGCACGAAGTGCGTGATTCTTTTCACTAGCCCCTAGTCTCTATTCTCGTCTCTCAAAGACTCATCGCTCACCGCTCATAGCTCATTGCTCATCGCTCGAGCCTCTTCGCTTCTACATCCCCAGATTATTTGCCAAGGCTTCTATTGCGCTCAGATATGCGTTCTGGCTTTCGATTCCGCCTGTAGACAGCGCGGCCCCGTTGGGGATATTCTGCAAGTACATGTAGACTTGGTCTGCTGTGGCTGGATATTCACCCGTTTGCAAAAAATACACGCCGTACAGGATGGGCAAGAGCTTTGTTTCCCACAGTTTTGCGGTCTTGCTAAAATTGAATTTGGGCGTCATCATCTGATGTCGCATCTGGATGAGGAACCCGCGAAGTTCCGCTTGACATTCTTTTTGGAGTTCGTTACGGGGGGCGGCGCCTTGGGCGATGGGCACGGCCCCGGCGATGACCACGTTCCTGTAGGCAATGTGCAAAAACTCCAGAGGGAATTCGTGCCAAAGCGATATGATTTCGTCGGCGGTGAACGTGTACCCGAACGAGATGTTGCTACGGCTGGCGCGTTCTGCGAGGTCTTGTAAAGGCTTGAGATCTTCTGCTGAATTGGACCGGAGAATAAAGCTTATATTCCACGGGCTTTGTAGTGGGGAGTACTTTTCCATGAGGCAGTCGCCGTGCAGGAATGCGGATACTAGGTTGTTGCTGAGTGCCGCTTCGAGCAAAGTGGGCCATTCAGAAGATTTGAGTTCTTGAAGTGTCAGAATCTTTTGCATAGTGTACCGCCTTACCGGCTCTTGAATCCGCCGTTAAAATTTTCAAAGTTGCAGAAATTTCCGTTGAACCCTGCTTGCCGAGTCGAGGATAAGCGTCTTTTTTGGGGACGGGCATAGAAAAATGCCGCGACGAGGCCTGCAAATACAATCCCTATGAAGATGTAGTTTTGCCATGGGAAGGGTTCGTCGGCGAGGAGCTTGTCTGGGTTGACCGATAATGTTTGGCCGCTTGCCGCAAGGATTTCTCCGGATATTTCCCAGATGAAGTTGACGATGCCCCTGCCGTACTTCTCGACGCGGAAATCCGGCATCAACGCTTTCTGCTCAATTTTCTTGAAATCGATATTCGGATAGCTTGTACTAAATCCTTCGCTTGCGATGACGTGCTTGCTGCGTTCCTTCATGGATACGTAGACGAGGATTCCTTTGGTGTCGCTGCCTTCGAGCCTCCATTTGTTGGCGACTTCTTTGGCGTAGGCGTAGGTTTCGTTTGTTCGCGAGTCGTTCATCAGGACGGCTGCGATTTTGACATCGGTCTTTAGGTAGACTTCAGTGACAAGGGCCCTGAGGAATTCAGCTTCTTGTGCGCTCAGCAACCGGTCTTCGTCGTAGAGAACCCCGTTTGGGGCCGGAGACGGTACATTAGAAGCTGTTGCCATGGCACCCAAGGCAATGCATGCAAGCAAGATTTTTGCTGCCGTCTTATGTAACCGCCTTATCATAACAAACTCGTAGTAAAAAAGAAAACTCCAATTTTTCCAAGTTGGAATAATGACCCAACGACCCAATTTCTTTGAAAATTTATAACTTTTTTTGAATAAATGTGCAAAAATAACGTTTTGGGGAGTATTTTTTTGTAATATAGGTTACAATAAATTCCACAACCGAGCGAGATTGAAAAGTTTTTTTCGATAGGTGTTGCGTTTTTGCGAATTATGCAGTATATCTTTTGGATAGACTGTTGAATTCATAAATGGATGGGTAGCATGAAAGAAGTATGGTTCTGGTTGCCCGATTGGGCTGGCAATATGGCTATATGGGATGACGATCTGGTGAACGTCGCTCCGCAGGCCGACCATACCTTCGTCCCGTATGAATCGATGATCGCTGCACTCGATGATGTCAGCCGCATTCCCGGAATCGATAAAGCGACTACCGTGGTGGGCTGGGGCCTGGGGGCGCTAGCCCTTATGAAGAGTTCTGCTTCTTTAAAAAAATGCGATTGGATTTTGCTTTCTCCCTTTGCCGATTTCTGCGACGATAGCGGGGAATGGACCCAGCAGAATTTGCGCTTTATGGCCAAGCAGTGCTTGACAAATCCGGAACCATCTCTTAACACTTTTGCGGAAGTTTTCGAAAACGAGTTCGGCGATTGGCAAGACGACTGGATGGCAGCCGCCAAGAAGGTGAATAAGGAATTGCTGTCCAAGGGACTGAACTACCTTGCCGAGACCCGTGTTACAGAGCCGGTCGGGGAAGGACGGAATATCCAGGTTGTCTATGGTCGCCAAGATACGTGTGTCTTGCCTGCGCAGACGCTCAAGCTCAAGAACCTGTTGCCCGGAGCTTCGTTCCGGGAACGCCCGAAAGCCGGGCATTGGCCCCCGTTACTGCTTCTGTAGCTTTTTCCTTTGCAGTATGCAACCGGCAGAACAGGTCACCAAATAAATTAAGAAGAACCACAGCAGGGCTGTTTCGATCGTGTCGCCGATACGTTCGTAAAGCGTGTGCCTTGTCTTTAGCTGCATCTTGCGCTGGACTACGGTGGTCTCGAACAAATTCGTGTTATGGCTGTAGTGGCCGTATTGGTCTATGAATGCGCTGATGCCGCTGTTGGCGATGCGTGCGACCGGCATGCCGGTCTCGATGGCGCGGTAGCGGACCAGGTTGAGGTGGTTCCCTGGGGCCGTACTCCTGCCGAACCAACCATCGTTAGTGATGTTTACCATGAGCCGCGAGCCTTCGCGGGCGGCTTCGCGCACGAGGTCTCCGAATATGGCGTCGTAGCAGATATACGGAGTCCAGTGGTAAAGGTCGTAGACGGGAGTCTCTGTGCCAGGGACGAAATCCCCTTCGCCAAAGTCGACATAGTTCAGGATGGGGAAGATGTCGTCGAAGGGAATCCTTTCGCTGAAGGGTACCAGGTGCTTTTTGATGTAGCGTTGCCACCCGTTGTGGCCACCTGGAGAGAACATGAACGACGAATTGTAGATTTCGTACCGGCGAGGGCCGTCTGAGTCCTTGATTCTCATGTGGTCTAGTGCTCCGGTCAAGACATAGGCATCTTTGTCGTTTGCCAGTTTTTGTAGACGTCTTATGACTAGCGGTTGACGGCGGAGGTGGTCTGGAATGGCTGTTTCTGCCATGAGGATGATGTCTGTGCTATCGGGGACGCTGTCGTATGCCATCCCGAGCGTCTTGTCGACAATGGAATCGAATCGAGCCCGGCTCCATTTGGCCCCTTGAGCAATGCTCGGTTGGATAAGCGCGATATTCGGTGCCTTGTCGCCATCTTTAATATAGAAGGGTTGTGCGTCGGCTCGCGAAAGAACGATGGACCCTTGGATGGCGAGGCCGGCCAGAATGAATACGGGAATGAGAACAGGCCATTTTTTCTTGAGGCCTTCGCGACGGATCCCTTTTTCGACAATCATATTCGATGCGATGATTATCGTCGTGTATCCGAAAATGCCTATGATAGAAAGCGCTTGCAGGAGTTCCAGCTGGTTGCCGAAGGCGTAACCGAGGTGGCTCCATGGGAAACTGAAGTCCCCGCGGGTGCGCGTCATTTCGATGCCTGCGTAGAACAGCGGGAACAGCACGAGCAACCACGGCTTGCCCTTGATTTTTATGGATCTTGCCAAGGTGTACACGAATGCGGCAAAGACGTTGTGTACGCTGAAGAAGGCGATGAGCAGCACGAGCCCGAAGAGGATGAGGCCGGAGGGTGCCGTCTCGACATGCATGACGTTATATATCCAGTAGTAATTGATAGTATTGAACAACATCCCGGACCAAAATGTCGCAAACATGATGGTGCCGCGTTTGCTGCGGTTGAGGACCATAAACCACGGGACGAGCAAGATGAGTGCTGCGGGCCCGAGCGGCAGCGGCGGGAAAGCGAGCGCGTAGAAGCCCCACGCGATAAGGGAAAGTGCGAGCGCTTGCCTGGATTCTTTTTCTTTAATCTTGCGGTAGTTCCAACGGATGAACAGAAGCATCCAGAACAGGAATGCCGGGAGGAACGTTACGGAAATCTGGATTAATCCGGCGTGACTTGCGCTCAGGTAGTCCAAAGCCAAAAACAGAAACGCTATGATAGTATAGGTGTAGAACGAGAGCCTGAAGTTTTTGCGTATGGGACGCAGAATGAAGAATACGGCAGCGATGGCAACGGGCACAAACTGGAGGTTCTGCGTGTACAGGCCCGGCTCGTCGGGGCGGGTGGTGAAGATTGCCGCTTCTGCAATTAGAACAGCGACTGCGTAAATCCAATAAAGCTTTGGTATGAGCTTGAGCGCTTCTATGATTTTCGGCATGTTGCTAAGCTAGGGCTTCAGAGGCCTGATTTATCTTGGGGGTTGAATATCAGGACGAACTCGCCTTTGGGCGGGTGCGCCTTAAAGTGTGCGGTGATTTCTTCCGGAGTCCCGATGAGGTGTTCTTCGAATTTTTTTGTCAATTCGCGCATCAGGGCTATCTTGATGTTGCCGTAGACCTGGCCGATTTCTTCTACGAATTTGTCGATGTTATGCGGGCTTGCGTAAAAGATTTGCGTGGCTTCTTCGTCCTTGAGTTTTTCCAAGAGGTGAATGCGCTGGGCACTTTTTTTCGGAGAGAAGTACTGGAAGGTAAAGTGGTCTGTGGGCATGCCGCTCGAAACGAGGGCGGCGACCATGGCGCAGCAGCCGGGGATTGCCCTCACGTCGATGCCGTTGCGGACACATTCGCGGACCAGGTTGAACGCGGGGTCGGCAATCCCCGGCGTGCCGGCATCGCTCACGAGAGCGATGTCGCCCTCGTTTTGCAGGTACTCCACGTATTTCGGAGTGACTTTTTCCTTGTTGAAGTCGTGATAAGGCTCCATGGGAGTCGTAATCCCGTATGTGTCGAAGAGTATGCGCGAATGGCGCGTGTCTTCTGCCAGTACCAGGGGGACTTCTTTCAGGATGCGAACCGCTCGGTAGGTAATATCTTCCATGTTCCCGATCGGGGTCGCTACGATGTATAGGGTGTGCGGCATAGTTAAAAGATAGTAACTAATAGTCGCTTGCGCTATTGAGATCGGTTTGCCGTTGCTCCTGGAATTCGAATGCCAGCCGTTCGATGAGCTTGCGGTGCATTTCTGTTGCGGCCTCGTTGACAAGATCGCTGCGCAGGATTCCGTACCAGAAGGCTTCGACGTGCTCGCTTTCGATGAATTCGATACTTTGAACAAGGGCGCCTTCGCAATAGAATTTCGTGGAGAAGGTGAATGTCCAGTCTTCGTTTACGGGGAGTGCGGGCCAAAGGGGAATGAATGCTGCACCAACATACCAGACGCTGCCTTCTGCCTTGCTGGAGGGGGCTACTGATACGTGGATGTCTGCATTGCCGTAGCACTTGTCCGAAGGAAATGCCTGCTCGCTGATGGCCGACGAATACGCTTTTTTCAAATCTTCGGATAGGGGTTGAACAATTCCGTTACGGTATAAATTGATTTCCCTGTAGAACGGATGTTCTTGTCTTTCGCTGCTGATGGCGGCTCGGTCGGCTTGAACCAGGTTTACGGAGCATGCGCTCAGGGCAAGCATGCAAAACGCCATTGCCGTAATCGCAACGAGTTTTCTAGGAATGCTCTGTGAGGTCTCCGTTAAAATCATGCGTTAAAAGGTAGTATTTTATTTTGCCGAACGGACATCGGTCTTGCATCTTGTTACATTGTGCTTGATGGATAAAGTTGCGTATTTCATTTCGGATGCTCACCTGGGTATAGACCCCCCGGGATGTTTGCCCAATAGAGAAGAAAAACTTGTCGAACTCTTGCGCTCCTGGAAAGGGTGTGCAAGCCATGTTGTCATTGTGGGCGATTTGTTTGAATTTTGGTTCGAATACCGCGACTATGTCTCTAAAAATCACTTGCCTTTAATCCGGGCGCTGGCAGACCTTGTTGAGTCTGGTGTGTCGGTCCATTTGTTCCGCGGCAACCATGACTTCGCACTTGGGGATTTCTTTGAAAAATCGGTCGGCGCGCATGTCCATGACAACGCCATCTTGGAAATCCAGGGAAAGCGGATATATGTCGCCCATGGGGATGGTGTAATCAAGTCGGATTGGAAGTACAGGCTTTATCGTAAAATTTTGGATTGTTCTTTTAATCGTTGGCTTTTTAGAATGTTCCACCCGGATTGGGGAATGGCTCTTGCCCGGTTTGTCGGCCGCAGCAGCCGCAAGGCGGGAGAGAACAAGGTTATCGCCATTGACGAGTATTTGGAATGGGGGAACGGAGTCCTTCGCGAAAAAGCTTGCGACATCTGCGTCCATGGGCATCATCATCTGGCCGGCATTTGGAATGTGGAAAATGGGGTGGTCGCCTCTCCGGGAGAGTGGATAAAAAAATTCACCGTACTCCAGTTGGAGAACGGCGAACTTTTGTTGAAGAATATTGACTAGCGACTTAGTCTTGCGGATTCTCGTTAAAACGTTGCTCAGAAGCTTTCATCATCTTCTTGCTTTTGTTATCGCCCCATATTGTGGCAACGAGATCCATGCTTGAGAACTCAGCCCACCAGTCTTCAACCCAGCACCAATGATAGGTCTTCCCTTTTTCGTCGGTAATCGTCCAGTTCTTGTGTGCAGAGAAGGTGTAGGTTTTTGAACCTTCCATTACATCGGAACTTTCAGATTTCTCGTCGTCAAAGTTGATAGTCCATGTCTTTCCTTCGGTCCTTTTGTATATAGCGATATTGAACGCCACGAGGATGACGAGGAAGATAATGGTCCACTTGTAATTTTTCTTCGTCAGCAACCAAATGATCGTAATGACCAAGAGAATGCTGAGTGCAGCAAAATTATAGTGGGTCGGGTAAAAAACGCTGAGAACTTCAAACATTCTTTACCTTATTTTGCTTTGGCGGCAGCCTTCTGTTCGGCAACGAGGGAGGCAATGCTGAACGTGATTACCTTGCCATTGATGTTGCAGGTCGTGCGGAAGCTCTTCTTGGGAAGAGCGATGCCGTGAGAAGAAAGCGTTCCCATGAAGGAGGCGTTGGCATGGCTCGCGATAGTACGAACGTTGATGAAGCCTTTGTCCTTGCTGAAGGTCAGCTTGAAGGTCTTCTTTGCGGTGTCGTATTCGGCAACCATGGTCTTGTTGACAGCCGTGTTCACGCCGGTCTTGTCGCCGCTGGTGCGCTTGTCGAAGATGATGGTTCCGCGGGAGTCGATGGAGAGCATCGGAAGACCGACGGAGTTACGGCAAGCGAGAACCTGCCACGGACCTTTTTTCTTGGAAGGCTTCTTGCCAGTGAAAATGAACTTGCCGTTTTCCTGAGTCAGGTAGTAAGCTCCCGTCGCGATTTCTTCACCGATGGCATTCAGGGCGCCCTTGAAGTAGAGCAGGTAACCCTTGTTGTTCGGAGTGAAACGGAAGGAAGTGGTTTTGAGTTTGGCCGTCGGGAAGATGGAAATGCGCTTGCCAACCGGATCCACTTCGATGTCGGCGTAGGCTTCTTTGTTGGGAGCCTTCTCCGCAATCTTGTCGAGCTTGATGGCCTTGGCTACATCTTCCGAGAAACGGATGAAACCACGGATGTCCATTTTTACAACAATGTTTTCCATTATACACCTCTTTGTTTGTTTGTTGTTTTGGCAATAAATTAATAATTTTTTTCGCTTGTTGCAACCATGGTAAGAAAAAAGCAATAAAACGCCATTTTTTTGACGAATGTCACATTTGTGTAAAAATGTCGTTACGTTTACTGAAGTGTACAAAAACGCGGAAACCCTTATAAAATAAGGATTTGAGGATGAATTAGTTCTTTTGTATGTCTTCTAAAACAGCGTCTTTTAATGTCTTTCCGTTTCTTTCCGTCGCTTTAATTTCTGAAATCTTCCTGAAAACGGTGTGAGCGGCGTCACGTTCGCTTTTGCGATCAAAGAGGATGGAAACCTGATTTTGCCTTTCGGCCAGTTCTTTTTCAGGCATGCGAAGTGTTGAACGTACAAGAAATTTTGGATAGAGAAAACGATATTTTCGGGCAAGGGCATCGGCGATGCTTTCTACGGGGTCGATAAGAATAAGTGATTGATTTTTGCCCAGTTGTTCTGCGGCAAGAATCGCGCCCGTTCCGCGCCCAGCAAGGAATTGCACGTGCCCTCCCGCCAGTTGTGAGGCGCATTCGGCGATGGCTTTTGCATCGGGCTCGAATGTTTCTTGGGAGGGTGTTCCCTTGTTGTCTGCGCTCCCGCGATAGTTGAATGTTATAAGCCTGAGCTTGTCTGTCGTTCCCATTTCGGCGAGGAACTGAGCTGCATCTTCGTCTGCGCCGGGGTAGTAAAGGAGCGCAGGCGCATCGTTGTTCCCGACAATCCAGCCGTTGAGTATTGTGCCGTCTTCCAGCGTGCATTCTGCAGACTTTGCAGTCTCTTGTATGGCGGCTCTTGCCTCGTTGTGGCTAATGGCGCGCGGGTAGGCGTTTCGGCGTTCGGTAAGGGCGAGGTAGAATACCATGCTTATATATAAGACGACTACTATGCCAATGAATCGGAGAATGCGAGAAACTGTGCTGGAAAGAGCCTGCTTGAAATTCATGTGCCAAATATAAAAAACTGTGGGTGTTCTCTTTGGGATGCGTTAAAAACAAAAGGACTTCCGCTTGGAGTTAAGCGGAAGTCCGAGGGATGGGATTGGGTGTTCTCTAAATATAGCTAAAAAATTTGAAAGTGAACACTCTTTTTATAAAAAAGTGTTCCCAAAGTGTTCTCTAGCACAATGTCTGAGCGGTTTCGCGAAAAATTTGATAAAATTTTTTTAAAAAGGGTGTTCCCAGAATAAAGAAAAAAATTTAGATTTATGTTGATGAACGTTTACGCATACTATAACTATAGAAAGTACCTGCAGGACTACTACGAGTACCAGAAGTCCGTCCAGCGTTACTTCTCTTATCGGTCCTTCGCCAAGAAGGTCGGTTATAGTTCATCCGGTTTTTACTTGGATCTGATCAAGGGTCGCAAGTCGCTGACACCGGCTATGGTCACGAAGTTCATTGCTGCGCTTGGCTTGAACGAACGCGAAGGGCGCTACTTCCAGCTGATGGTGGATTTCACTCACGCTGAATCGCCCGCTTCTAAACAACAGATATTCGATCAGATGTCCGCGCTTTTACCGCGGACAACAAAGACTTTAACTAAGAACCAGCAGGAATACTATAGCAAGTGGTATTATGTTGCTGTTCGTGAATCGCTTGCCGTTTTGGATATTAACGAGAAAAATATTCCCGAACTGGCTCTGTTCCTCAATCCCCGCATTTCGGTGCCGCAAGCAAAACAGGCTATCCGTTTGCTTCTGGATTTGGGGCTGATTGAACTTGTGGACGGTTTTTACCGTTCCGTGAACAAAACAATATCCAGTGGACGTGAAATTGCGCCGATCTTTATCCACCAGTTCCAAAAACAAATGGTAGATTTGGGTAAAGAAGCCATCGATCACTACAGTGTGGAAAGGCGCAACGTGTCCTGTACGACGATGAGCGTATCGCCCAAGGGTTTGGAACGCATCATCAACAAGATAGACTTGTTCCGCAAGGAAATCTTGGACATCGTTCGCTCCGACGAAGGTGAGTCCATGATTTGCGAACTGAACATTCAATTTTTCCCGTTGAGCAAAGAAAAGGAGGCAAAATGAGAAGTTCGTTCTTGTTCCTGTCTGTTCTTGCTTCGGTCGTCTCCTTGACGGCTGTTGTGGGTTGCTCGACGCCCGATGATGACAACGGCGGTGTGCGTATCAGCGGTACTGCGACTGATACCGAGAATACGATTGCTTCTGCGGCACCTATTGTCGGCTCCGTGACCCGCACCGACGGCAAGGCTGCCGTCAACGTGACTGTGCGCATGGCTCGTGTGTCCAAGGAATCTGCCGGAATTGCCGTGCCTACTTATGTGGAACTCCAAACGGACAGCGCTGGAGCGTTCTCCGTTGTTGATTCTGTGCTGGCGGACTCCTTCCAGATTGCCATTATCGATACTGTTTCGAACGAGATTTATTTCCAGTCGAAGGTTGTCGTAAAAGATTCGACTCTTGAACCTATAAAGTTGACCAAGGCCTCCATTGTCAATAGCAAGCTGCTCTATCAGGAATTGTCCGAACCTGAGGTGGCTGTCGGGTCCCATTTCTTGGCGTTTGTGCCGGGCACGCTAATCAGTCGCAGTGTCTTTGCCGGTGACTCGTTCTCGATGCTTATTCCGTCGGGTAAGGTCAAGTTGGCCTTCTGCCCTGGCGATCCGCAGATTGTCGCGAAACTGTCTGAACGTGGCATCGCCGATTCCCTGATATTCCGTGATTGGACAATGGCCAAGGGAAGCGTGAAGGAAGGGGAGTCTATTGAACTCGGACCGTTCCTTTGGAGTGTCTCGCCGAACGTTCCTGTTGATACCCTGATAAGGGAACGCGAAAATAGCGGAAGGATTTCTGGAATGGTCAAATGCAAGAATGGAAAGCCCTGCCAGGGAGTGGAAGTCCAGCTTGTGACCGACCTGTATGGTTTCAATTTCACTGAAGGTGACCTCTTGGTGTTCAAGTCGGAAACGGTGACGGACGGCGATGGTCGTTGGTTCCTGCCGATTCCTCAGGAAGTCCCTTATGACAGTTTCCGAGTCGAGTTCCGCTATCTGGTCGATAACCAGGTGAGCGAGGCTGGTGTTTCCAAGTACGTGAACGTGAAAGATATCAAGAGCAAGAAGGATACCCTGGATGTTGGAACCGTGACTTTGCATCGCCCGTCCAAAATGGTCGGCAGCGTCCGTGTTGTCCCGGATTCTGTGAATGAAGATTCCCCGAACGATTGTATGGGGGTGGTTAACAGCGTTGTTCTCGGTATTAAGGGCACGACCCATTTCGTCAGGGATGTCACCTGTAACCTGATGACGATGTCCAACAACCTGATAATGATGTCTGACCTGCCGTACGGTGAGCAGGACCTGATTCTCTACACCGGGGATCCGAAGGTTGTCTCGACGCTGCTGGATATGGGTACGCCGATTTCGCAATTTGTCTCCCAGGTCGATGTAAACCTGCCTGAAGGGGTGACTTTGAACCAGCAGGGCATGACTTATACCCCTCCAGTGATAAAATAAATGCTTTTACCCCTTGCACAATCGGGAAAAATTTTCTAATGTTGTGCCCACACTGAGCTATGGTGTAACGGTAGCACAACAGATTCTGACTCTGTTTGTCTAGGTTCGAATCCTGGTAGCTCAACGAAAATTCCCTGCTTACCGCAGGGTTTTTTGTTTTCTGGCGCGAGGTGAGGGGCTAGAGAATACCTTTGACCACTTAGTGCTTTAGCACTTATGTGGGCTTGGCCCCTTTTGGGGGAGACTAGAGGCTAGTGAAAAGAATCACGCACTTCGTGCGTCAATATAAGACGGCGAAGCCGTGATATTTCTCCCTAGCCCCTAGATCCTAAATCCTAACCTCTAAATCACTATATTTACGCTATGGAATTTTTCGACTACTTCTCGCAGTTATACGGCGATCGCTGGCCTGTTTTGCTTGAGGCTTTGAAGGGTGAAGGCAATGCTGTCCGCTTGCAGTTCGGGGAGTCTCTGGAGCCTTATTTTTTGGACGAGGCTTCGGTCTTTGCGGCGAAATCTCTTGCTGTGGAACCCGGTATGGACGTGCTCGACATGTGTGCCGCTCCGGGTGGCAAATCGCTTGTGATTGCCTCGATGCTGCAGGGGGAAGGTTCTTTACAAAGTAACGACAGGTCTCCGGACCGTCGGTTGCGTTTGACGCATGTTTTGGAGAATTCTTTGCCGGCTTCTTGGCTAGGGATTGTCAAAGTGACCGGCTATGACGGCGTAAAGTTCGGGCTTCACAAAAAAGAATCGTACGACAGGATTCTCCTGGATGCGCCGTGTTCTTCGGACCGGCATGTTCTGAATTCGCCGGCTCACCTAGAAGTGTGGTCAGCAAAGCGCGTGAAGCGCCTTTCTGTGGAGCAGGGCGCTCTGCTGGCCTCCGCAGTCGATGCTTTGCGGCCGGGTGGAGTCCTTGTTTACGGCACGTGTGCGCTTTCTCCGCTCGAAAACGACAAGGTCGTAGAGAAGATTCTGAAAAAGAGACCTGCTATGCGAGTTGTGTCCATCGAGGAGATTCCACCGGGAGCGGATAGAACGGAATTTGGAGTCCATGTGCTCCCGGACACATCTGAAGGCCGTGGGCCTATATATTGTGCGAAATTGACGAAATTTTAGCTTTTTACCTCTGTTTTATATATATTTCTTTACATGACGAAACGTATCCTATTTTTCCTTGCTGTGTTTGCTGTTGTGGCTTGGTGCCGCGAGGTCCCCGTTCGCTATTGGGTTGTGGGGGAATCGGCGGAACAGGAAGCGATTTACGTGAAAACCCAGCATGATACCGTATATCTCCGTGCCCCGAATGCCGAAGAACTGAAACTCATCAGTTCGCTTGATGATGCGGAGAACAATGCCCTCCAGAATACCAATGGACAGGAAGTGGAAGAAGACGATGACGATGATGATGCCTTGCCGGCTAAAGATTCCACGAGCGTTATCATGACAGACGAAGTCAAGAAATCCATGACAAACGGTGACGAACCGCAACCGGCTGCGGTGGTCGACGATGGTTCTGGAGACGATTTGGAAACGGCTCTTGAAAAAGAAGATGTTCGCCTGAAGCACGAAGAAATTGCCAAGATTGAAGAGGAAATCCGTCAGCGCGATATCCGCGACAGTATCGAGGCGGCGAACAAGAATCCGTTCATCAAGTTTTTCCGTCTAGACCTGAAGAGGCTCTATGATATGGAAAACAAGACGATGATTGACCTCACTCTTTCGAATTACGTAGTTCCTGAACCGGTCGTGGATGAAGAACCGGAAATGGAACTTTATCCGCCGGGAAAGGCGAATCTTTTGGTCCTTTCGAATCCGGAAGCTTGTTCGCTGTTTGTTAACGGCATTCCGCTCAAGCAGGTGGCGCCCGATACCATCAAGAATATCAAGCCGGGGAAGTACACAATCTCGGTAATGAGGGTTTTGAAAGACGTGGAATGGTGGGGAACTACCATTGTGAAAATCAATGCGGACAGCTTGAATACAGTTACGATTCCTGTGCAGCGCCCGTCTACGCGTATAACGCTCAATACGGACCCTGAAGCGGTGGAAGTCTTCATCAACAAGGTCCCGACAGAAAACATCATGCCGCAGTACATGACCGATGTGGTCATTGAGGATGTAAAACCCCAGGCCAGCGTCGATATCTACTTGCGCAAGGTGGGTTACCGCGATACGATGGTGACAACCGAAATCAAGGCGTTCATGCCGAATTTCATTAATGTCGAGATGCAACCGGTTTTGGATGATCTCCCGTTCATTGAAGAACAGAAGGCTTTCAATGCGGAACGTAGCCAGCGCCGTACGGGGCGTTACATGCTCCTGGGGTCTATTGCTCCGTTCTTGGCGGGAGGTATTCTTTGGTACTTCGCCGAGCGAGATTGGAGCGATGCTGCCGATAAGAAAAAAGCGTATGGTCTCTCGGCTTTTGAGAGCGAAGATACGAAAAAGATGGTCAAGGACAATCACGATTTGAATCACAAGGGTGATATCAAGGGGATTGTGGCTGCGAGTCTTGGTGCAGTCGGTCTCGGATTGTTCACGGTCGGTTTTATTTGGTCGTTCTAGTTTTTTTCGATGTTTTATTTAGAGCATTTTTCTTAAATGCTTAACCCTTGTTTGCTGTCTTATGACGTCAAAGATTCTTTTATTTGTTCTTGTTCTTTGCGCTTCCGTACTGGCACAAGCTGGAAAGGATTCGTCTGCATTGTCTGCTCCCGCTGATTCTTCGCGAAAGGGGGGGCTTTTGGGTTCTCTCCATCCTATTGGTAAAGATGAATCTATCTCAAAGGGGCATCTCCAAGGTGGCGCAACGCTTTCGCTTATTCAAGCAGAGACGGATGACGATGCACTTGACGTGATTATTGGAGAAATTTACGAGGCAGAAGGTTATTCCTTTACGGTAGAGGCTTTTGGTGGTTACTTCATAAAGGATGCCTTGGCTTTGGGTCTCCGTGCCGGTTATTCTCGGACCTGGTACGACATCGATTTTTCCCTCATGGAAGATTTGGTTGATTTGTCTCAGCATAGGAAGTATGTGAGTAACGGGTTCTTTGTGCAGCCGTTCCTCAAGAATTACCTTAAGGTGTTTGATTCCAAGATCCTCTATTTTTTCAACGAGACCTCTTTTATGGTGGAATATTCCTACGGACTTTCGCAGGCGGACGATGGCGAGGACATATCCCGGACGAGGAATCACATGTGGACTTTCAAGTTCGGCTTGAATCCAGGCCTTTGCATTATGGTGTTGGACAAGTTGGCCTTTGAAACATCGGTTGGTTTGTTGGGCTTGAGTTCCTCTATTGTAGAGGTGGAGGAAAATGACAAGAAACATAGCGAACTTGTCTATAATGTTGTGAATTTTACCATCAATTTGCTTGCCTTGGATTTCTCCTTGGTTTATTTCTTCTAGGGAGGTGTGTGCATGTTTTTGAGAACTGGCTTTATACTTCCTTGTGTGTCGTTGGCTGTTGCTTTGTTGGCTTCGTGTGGCGATTCCGACGAAGTCATTCATCCTGTTTCGCGGCCTGTTGAATTGTTGGAACTTGATTGTATGAAAGATGGCAGCGTTGATTCGTTGACGCATACGATTGAGTGTGCCTATCCCAAGAATGCAGAAAATACGGTCAAGGTGAAAAAGTTTGAATTTTCGGGCGACTATTCGGCCTATGTCGTTGTGGGGGATGACCTGGAAGATCCCGAACTGGACTGGGCTATGCCGGTGGAAACGGGCGCAAAAATCCCCGTTCCCGATACGGGCACGCTTGCCTTTGCGATTTTGGATGGGAAGGACCGTGTTGTCGATGTATGGAAAGTCGTCTTTGTCGCTGAAAAGAGCTCGTCTTCAAAGAAGTCCAGCAGTTCATCTGCAAAGTCGGGGAGTTCGTCTTCGAAAAAGTCTAGCAGCTCTTCTGTAAAATCGGAGAGTTCATCTTCGGGGAAGCCCAGCAGTTCATCTGTAAAGTCAGAGAGCTCGTCGTCCACGAAGAAATCCAGTAGTTCTTCTACAAAGTCGGGGAGTTCATCTTCGGATAAGTCCAGTAGCTCGTCTGCAAAGCCGGGGAGTTCGTCTTCGGAGAAGCCTGGCAGTTCTTCTGCAAAGCCGGAGAGTTCATCGTCGGTGCCGCCGGCCAGTTCGTCATCTGTGAAACCGGAAAGCTCATCTTCGGAAGAATCGAGCAGTTCGTCGGTTATTGAGGTCCCAACGAACGATCCGTTGACCCCCATTGTTCCTCCGTCATCCTCGGATTCCGATCAAGTCGTTCTCCTGAGTGATTTTGCCGTGGATAAGCAAAATAGCTCCGTTCATGTGAAAGGAAACAAGGTTTATGTGGAAGTTCCTTACGGATCGAATTTGAAGGCGTTGAGGGTTTTGCCGATGGATACGGTTGCCAATTTGGAACGCCCTGTGAAAATGAAATTTGTTGACGATTTAGGTGTGCTCAACGATTACACTGTGGTTGCCGGAATGCAGCTCCCGGGAACGACGTTCGATGCCCGCGACTATAGCGGATTCTGGGCGACAACAAGCGACGCTATGGAGAATACAGTGACAGAGGCTGCGATTAAGATTAAGTCGGAGGCGAACCTTGAATTTGGGTCATCGCAGATGACGATTTCGACAAAAGAAGTTTCCGGATCTTGGATTGGTATAGAAGGTTCCTGGAAAATGGCCGGTGGTTTTTATTTTGCCGGAACGTATGATGGTACTTCGGCCATTGATATTTACCAACAAGGTTATTCTAGCGGAACGCCAAGTACTGGTGCTTCTGATATATCGAAGGACATGACTTTTGGAAAACCGTTCAGTGCGCGCCCCACAGGCTTTGACGTAACCTATTCTTATTCGCATGTGAAAAACAGCAATTCGACTTACCCGCAAAAGAGTTTGATTTATGTGATGCTCGTGAGTCGCGATAACAAGGTGGTCGCATCGGGCGTTGTGACGGACAATTCCAGCATCGGTATGCACAAAGTCCATGTAGACTTGGCCTATGGTAGTGATTCGGGGCTCTTGTCTTCGAATTATCCGGTTGCATCGGGACTTTCGGTGGGGACGGGTAACGAGAATGTTGCCACTATCCATGTGATGTTTGCGTCTTCGGCGTATGCGTTTGTTGTCGCCGGGGGAACTCTCGGGAACGATAACAAGTATCGTGGTGGCGAGAATTCCAAACTTGTCGTTGATGATTTTAAACTGGTTTACTAGCGGCAGGTGAATTATGAAACGATTGCTTTTTTTGTTTTTTATGATTCTTGCCTTATCCGCCTGTACGGAGGATTACGATGCTTTTGGTGCGTCGGATTACAGGACTTTGGATGAATTGGTCTTTGAAAATCAGGAAGACGATGCTCGGATATTCTCTGACGAACACAAGATTCAGGTGACCCTTGTTGCCCCTTCGGATTCTTTTGTCTGGGATTCGGTGACGATAGAGAAAATCGGGGTGAGCCATTTTGCGTCGCTCCATCTTGTGGAAAGCAAGGTGCGGAGTTTCCCGCCTGATTCCGCAAAACTGGATTCCATAGCAAAAAAGGTCGCCTATTCGAAGGAAAAATTAAGCAAGGGGAGTAAAATCCGTCTGCCGTCTTCGAAAACGGTTTATGTAATCGTGGTTTCGGAAAGCGGCAAGACTGCAATCTGGCAGATTGTTTTTGAGTTGCAAGGTGGCGATGTGGAATCGTCCCAGGAATCGGAGGATTCGGGCGATGATCCAGAAGATTCAGGTGATGCAAAATCTACGTCTTCAAGTTCGTCCAAAAAAGGGAATTCTAGTTCTTCTGAAAAATCGGATGGGGCATCGTCGGGTAAGGATTCAAAAGAGGAATCTTCTAGCAGTGAAGCGACTTTGGATTCCAATGTGTCGTTCAGCATAAAGTTTGCAGACCAATTGGAGGCCCGCGAAGCGGGAGATACTATCCATGTAATCTTTGCGCACGGAATGGACCTCGCGAAAGTCAAGGTGGATACTTCGGAATCATTTGTTTTTCGCAAGTCCAGTTTGGATAGCAGCCCGACAAAAGTAAAAGATTGGAGCAAGGTTCAGAAGTTCGTGGTGACTTCGGAAAGCGGGGCGTCAAAAACCTGGTATGTGGACGTATCGACTCTCCCGAGTAGCGAGAAGGCTTTTGAAATAATTTTCAAGGATGAGTTGAAGTCAAATAGAAATGGCGATACGATTGTGGTACGACTGAAGAACGGTTCGGATGTGGGAAAAGCGTCCGTAGCTTCGTGGAGCGTGTCGGAAGGAGCTTCCATTTCGCCGATGCCGGATTCCGTAAAGAGCTGGTCCAAATCGCAGAAGCTTGAAATTGTCGCAGAAGATGGTTCCAAGGTAACGTGGTATGTAACTGTGGTCGAAGCGGAAGCGGACGAAGTCGTTTCTGACGAAAAGGAACTTGTGTCCGTGACGGCGAAGGACGAGGTCAAGGCGGCGACAATCGATGAGTCCAAGAAAACGGTCGTTGTCCACATGAAAAAGGCAGAGGACCTTGCCGAGGTGGAACTTTCCATTAAGGTATCGCCGTCGGCATACATCAATCTTGAATCGAAGGTAGACTTGCGCCAGCCTCAGAAATTGGTTATTACTGCCGAAGACAAGTCGACTGCCGAATGGACCGTGAGCGGGGATTATGTGAAACTGAACGATGCCGAAATATTGGCATTCACTCTGGATAATGCTGCTAACGGTTTTTCTGCTGAAGTGAACCTTGATGCTGAGAAAAAGACGATTTCATTTGCGGTGCCTTCCAAGTACGGGTCCAAACTTTCCAAGGTCTATTTCGATGCCGAGTATTCCGAAGCGGCACGTAAAGGAACTCCTGCCGAGGATTACTTGGACCTGAGCGATGGCAGTGCCGAAATAGTCGTGGTTGCCGAGGACGGGACCGAAGCTACATGGACGGTATCGGTCACTGTGGTGGAGACGGTCTCTGTTCCGCCAAGACTGCTTTCGATGAAGATTGCCGGGAGTACGGCGGTAATCGACAGTGCCGATGAAGGGGGTTCCCGTGTTTTCCATGTCCACTACGACAATTTGACTTACCTTGCGGACTTGAAAAATCTCGTGGTCAGCGACATTGAACTTACTGATGGCGCTACGGTGTCTGGCATTTCTGAAGGGAATGCTTTTGACTTGAGTCGGGGACTGAGCGTTTCTGTGTCGAATGGCGAGGAAACTGCCGAGTATGTCGTGCAGGCGGGGTATCAGTATCCGGGAAGCGATTTCAACCATTGGGTAAAGGATGCGTTTGGCAAGACGAACGATATCGACGGCTGGGATAACGGAAACAACGACGCCGTTACTTCGACCAAGACGCTTACCGTGAACGAAAATGAACAAGTTATCAAGATGGAGTCGATATATGCTTCTGTTTTGGGTGTCGGTCGCTTTGCTAGCGGAAACATGTTTATTGGCTATTTCAATCCCAAGGGTGTTGGTACGCTCAAGTTGACCGGCTATAACGATGGCAACGAACTTATTGATTTTGGTCGCCCGTTCAGTGGCCGCCCCAGATTTGTTGAATTTGACGTGAAGTACCAAGGCAAGGGAGATTCTTGCGATTTGTATATAATCCTTGAACATCGTAGTCGTACAAGCAACGAGGGCAAAAATCAGTACCGCACCTCTAGCGACGTGAATACCTTGATTGCCTCGGCTTGGTATCGGGCGACGACTGTCACCAGCGAGGATGACCCGGATGTCGTTTCTATTACGGATGCCTCGCGCGCGGGCTACAAGACAGTTCGTCTGGCATTGAAGTACGGAGTGCCCTTGGCTGGATCGCCGATTTACAATTCCAGTGTCTTTAACAAAAAACTCAAGAATACTAATGGTATCGATAACCACATGGTGCAGACGGAATCTCCGGATGATTTTGATGTGACGCACATTCGCATCGTGATGGCTTCTAGCGCTTTGGGCAACTTGTACGAGGGATCGGTCGGTGCGACTCTCTGGGCCGACGAGCTACGTCTTATTTACTGATGCGCTATGCTGTTTGCATGGCAGGAATCGTCTAGATTGTGGATAATTTCAGGCTTATTTCCTGATTTCGCTTTTTTTGCAGGATAGTTTTTTCTAGTTTTAGAAAAAAATTCGTGGAGGATTTTTATGGCAGCAATCACTTTGACTGCAGAGAATTTTGACCAGGTTATTGGCTCCGGCCAGCTCGTTTTTGTGGATTTCTGGGCCACTTGGTGTCGCCCGTGCATGATGATGGGTCCGGTTGTCGAAGAATTGGCCCAGGAATACGACGGTCGCGTCATTATTGCCAAGATGAATGTGGACGATCCGGGCGTGGGCGATATCTGCGGACGTTTCGGCATCACCAACATCCCGAACATGAAGCTCTTCAAGAACGGGGTCGAAGTCGACAACGTTGTGGGTGCTGTGCCCAAGGCGACCGTGAAGGGCGTCATTGACAGGAACTTGTAGTTTTTAACCATTTTTATGCTAACCAAACGTCTCATAGTCTGTCTCGATGTCCGGAACCGCAAGGTCACGAAGGGCGTAAAGTTCAAAGGAAATATTGATATCGGTGACCCGGTGGAAATGGGCGCTCAGTACAGTGCCGACGGCGTTGACGAATTGGTCTTTTACGACATTACCGCAAGTGCGGAAAATCGTCCGTGCGACATGGAGATGATTCGCCAGATAGCGAAGCGCGTCTTTATCCCGTTTGCTGTGGGTGGCGGAATCCGCAACCTTGACGATATGCACGAGGCCTTGCTGGCCGGTGCCGAGAAAGTGAGCGTGAACAGCCTCGCCGTTTTGCATCCCGAAATCATTGCCGATGGCGCAAAAGCCTTTGGGCGGCAGTGCGTGGTGCTCGGCATGGATGCTAAGTTTGTCGGAGTCTCCGAGAAAATCCCGAGCGGCTACGAGGTGTTTATCCGTGGCGGCAGGCAGGCGATGGGTATCGATGCCGTCGAGTGGGCCAAGAAGGCCGAAGATTTGGGAGTAGGCGAGATTTGCCTGAATTCCATCGACACGGATGGCGTGAAGAACGGCTACGAACTTACCATTACCGACAAGATTGCGAAGGCGGTGCAGGTGCCCGTGATTGCAAGTGGTGGTGCAGGAACGCCTGCCCATATTGTCGACTTGTTCCGCAAGACCTCTGCCGATGCGGCGCTGGTCGCCTCGATGGTGCATTTCGGAGACTACACGGTGCCCGGTATCAAGGGCGAAATGCTTGCGGCAGGAATCCCTGTGCGCAAGAAGATGAACGGCGAGGTCTAGGTGAATCAGGAAGTTGCCGTAAAGATTTTCGAAGCGGGCCGCAGTGCCGGAGCTGACTTTGTCGAGATTTTCGAAGAAGAAACTCGCAGTTCCTGCTTGGGTTTAAAGGACCGCCATATCGAGACGGCGACTGCGGGAACCGAATATGGAATTGGTGTCCGCCTGCTTTATGGCACCGAAGTGCTTTACGGATTTACCAGCGACGATAGCGAAGAGGCTCTCGTGAAGTTGGTCCGGACGCTTGCGTTCGGTCGAATTTCCGGGGCTGCTCCGAAGTCTTTTGAATTTGCTCCCGAAAAACGGGTATGCGATTTTAACGAGGCTGCTTACAAGGATCCTCGCCTGTTGGGGCAGTCCATTAAGCAAGATTTTTTATTCCGCGCCGATAACGCGGCTCGTGCCCTTTCCCCGAAGATTGTGCAGGTGGGGGCCAGTGTCGTGGATAGCTGCACGGCTATTACCCTCATGAACAGCGAGGGGCTGCACCTTGAAATGACCCGTGGTCGGTTGCGTGTAAATGTAAACGTGACGGCGACCGACGGCACCGAGCGCTTGACATCGCATGAGGCTCCTGGAGCCTTGGGTGGCTATGAACTGTTGGGCAATTATTCCCCCGAAGAACTGGCGTCTATTACGGGCGAGCGCGTGTTGCGCATGCTCGATGCTGGCTATATTGCCGGCGGCCAGATGCCTGTGGTGATGGGCAACGGCTTTGGTGGCGTGATTTTCCACGAGGCCTGTGGGCACCCGCTCGAGACGGAATCGGTCCGCCGCAATGCGAGCCCCTTCTGCGGCAAACTCGGCGAAGCTATTGGCCAGCCTTGCCTTACCGCGATTGACGACGGGACGATGGATGGCGTGTGGGGTAGCCTCAAGTACGATGACGAAGGCTCGCCGACGCAGCGCACCGTCCTTATCGAAAACGGAATTCTGAAAACTTACATGAGCGACCGCGTGGGTGCTGCCGAGGTGGGAGTGCCCCTTACGGGATCTGCCCGTCGCGAAAGCTACAAATATGCCCCGGTGAGCCGTATGCGCAACACCTTTATTGCGCCGGGCAAAGATTCTTTGGATTCCATGATTGCAAGTGTCGATAACGGCCTTTATGCGGCCCGCATGGCTGGTGGTTCGGTGAACCCGGCCACGGGCGAGTTTAATTTTGCTGTCGACGAAGGCTATGTTATCCGCAATGGCAAAATTTGCGAACCTGTGCGCGGAGCGACGCTTATCGGCAAAGGTCATGAAATCATGCCGCGAATCAGCATGGTGGGGTCGGACTTTGAACAGGCCGCCGGTGTTTGCGGAGCCTCTTCGGGCCATGTGCCTGTAACCGTCGGGCAGCCGAGCATCAAGGTTGATCAGATCCTCGTCGGTGGGCGATAGAGCGGATTGCCAGGAAAATTCATTCAAAAATAACTGTATAAATTAAAACAACGGCGCCCCTTGCGAAACGCCGTTGTTTGGTGTATGGGATGTTTGGTTTTGTTGCTAACTTTTATCGTTTGCTCTCATAATGTAGATTAGTATACTCCAAATAGGTATAATTGGGGGGAGTTTCCGATGTAAAGGTTTACAACGGAAAGGTCGGCTTGTACGGAAAAATTCTCGTAATTGCGTAATTTGGGCGATTTTCGCCATTTTTTTGCCGATGGAGAATAAGGGGGGGCGAAATAAATGTCTGGATGTCTTTTTGGAAAAAGATGCCGCGAATCCACGACGGTTACGATAAAAACCTTGTCGAGGTTTGACGCTGAAAAAAAAATCAGAAATTGAGCAACAGGTTACCGCCGAATGCTTGATTGATGGGATTGAACGTCGGCAATATATCCAGACTTACAGAATGATCCGCTTTCTGGTAATTTTTTATCTGCTCTTTATAGTATTCCGCGCGACTCTTTTTCTTGTAGCTAGATACTTTAACGTCATAATCTTCGGAGCGTTTCTTGGGCCCCGCCGCCAATGAATAATCCCGCACCCGCTTTACTTAGGTGTTCCGCTGATTCCGTATAGCGCTCCACCTTCTTTGCGTATTCAACAGCAACGGAGTCCTGCTGTGTGTTGTAGTAAGCAGAAGGCTCCTGGGCAAAAGCCGCCAAGGTCAGGAATAATGCAATGGTTACCGAGTGCATCACCATTGTTTAGTTTTCCCTCCGCTCATAAAGAGTCCCTTTAAAATCTTATAGCCCAAATAGGGTAAACGGCATGTTTTTTGCGTTGTAGTATTTTAAAACACTTATTTTCTATGTAAAATGGCGAATTATGAGGGGGAATCAGTCCTTTTTTGCCGTTCTTGGATTACAAAGACGTTCATTCATCATTTAACGTCTAGTACGTCTTATGGCTCTTTACAATTTCAACGAGAGTTATTTCAATGTTAGTCTCTCTATTTTTCTGATCCATTTCAACCGTAAAATAGTTGCCGTTTTTCGTTTTCAGCACAGCGTACGCAACACTGTAAGAACCATTGGTTGTCAGCATCCATGCAAACACATCGCCATCTTGGCGTTCAAATTTTGTTTCGCCATACTGGATCGGTTTTTCTGAATTCTCCGCCTGAGTCATCGTTTTGTAATGGTCAAAAAGTCCAATCAAAACTAACGAATCCGACTGGCTAAAATCGACTCCGCTATCTTTCTCTAGTCTTTCGAACATCGATTTCGTTTGACCCTCAATCGCCAATTTTACATACGAGTTATCGTCAGCATCCGCCAATTCAACAAGCGCAGCTTCTTTCTCATTCTTGCGAGCTTTTAAAACGACCCAATCGGCAGAAGGGATTTCAAAAGACAATGGTTCCGGATAAGGCACATTTATCGTAAAATACGGGCTAGGCTCACCCGTCCAAAAAGACGATGTCCTTTTAAAAGTGATGTCATTGTAGTTCGTTGCGCACCCGCAAAGGAACACGAACGAAGTTAAACAGATTAAAGTAAAGGAAACTTTTAAATAATTCATGTTTTCCCTCTGCTCATAAGGAGCCCCTTTAAGACCTACTTTCTGAATATACCTTTATTAATGCGGAATTAAACGCCAGTGTGTCTTATTTTGAAAAAATGCCGCTGAAAAATGCGACATTTTTTGCTTTTTTAGCCGTTTTTGGACGTTTTTTGCCGAACTCAGCCCTTGGCACGGGTTTTGCATCTAGAAAGCGGTAAAAATAAAAAGAAGGTTCATTTATGTCCGATTTCAATAATGATGCAGAAAAGGTGTTGGCCAAGGCGCAGAGCCTGCGTGACCGTTGCTCGCATTCCTACCTGGGTGCGGCACATTTGGCCGTGGGTCTAGTCGAAGGCCCCGATGCCACCCTGAAAAAGCTTTATAAGTCCAAGGGCGCGAAGACGAACGAGCTTCGTGGCAAGCTGGAACCGTTCGTGCAGAAGATCCCGCGTATGGAGGGCGTGAACCCCGACGTGGAACCCGATAACGACTTGAACCGTATTTTGCGCGCCTCGGTGCAGGCGGCGCGTCAGGTGAACCGCATGGTGACCCCGGGCGATATGCTCGTGGCCTTGATGAAATTCTCGGGCGACCGTGGCCTTGCGAAGGTGTTCGAAGATGCGCTCGGTTCCGTGGAAGTCGTGGAAACCTGGCTGTCGGACCCGTTTGCGGGTGCCGCCAATGCCGAGGAACAGTCTCCGCTGAAACTCTACGGTCGTGAACTTGTGGAAATGGCTGCCGACGGAAAGCTTTCGCCGGTGATTGGCCGTGAAGAAGAAATCCGCCGCGTCATCTTGATCTTGAGCCGAAAGACGAAAAACAACCCGTGCCTGGTCGGTGAACCTGGCGTGGGTAAGACTGCTATTGTCGAAGGGCTCGCCGAGCGAATTTATCGCGGCGATGTGCCTGACGCTCTGAAGGGCAAGAAGTTGTTTGCACTTGATTTGTCTGCCTTGATGGCGGGCGCAAAGTACCGCGGCGATTTCGAGGAACGTTTGAAAGCCGTGCTCGATGCTCTTGAAGAAGACGGCAATACCTTGCTGTTCATCGATGAAATCCACACCATCGTGGGTGCGGGCAAGACCGAAGGCTCCATGGACTTGGGCAACATGCTCAAGCCGAAGCTCGCCCGTGGCGAGCTGCACTGCATCGGTGCGACCACCACGCAGGAATACCGCAAGTACATCGAGAAGGATTCCGCCTTGGAACGCCGTTTCCAGCCCGTGCAGGTCGACGAACCCAGCGAAGAAGAATCCATTTCAATTTTGCGTGGCATTAAGGACGGCTTTGATGCTCACCACGGCGTGCGTCTGCACGACAACGCGCTTGTGGCGGCCGTGAAACTTTCGAACCGCTACATCAGCGACCGTTTCTTGCCGGACAAGGCCATTGACCTGATTGACGAGGCGGCAAGCCTTGTGAAGACGCAGATGGATACCGTGCCCGAAGCCTTGGATACCTTGCAGCGTAAGGAACTCCAGATGAAAATCGAGGAGCAGGCGCTCGCCAAGGAAACCGATGACACCAGTGTAAAGCGTCTGAAAGAGTTGCGTGAAGAACTCGCGACGACCGATGCCGCAGTAAAGTTGATGCAGGACCGCTGGCAGGAGAGGCGTGCGAAGAATGCCGAGTTGCAGGGGCTCAAGAAGTCCTTGCAGCAGGCGAAGGACGAGATGGAGCAGGCCGAAGCCCGCTACGACTTGAACCGCGCTGCCGAACTCAAGTACAACAAGATTGTGAACTTGGAAAAGGAAATCGCCGCGAAGACGGAAGAAATCAAGAAGTCTGCAGGCGACGGTGACCTGAGCGAAGAGGTGACCGAAGAGACGATTGCCCTCGTGGTGAGCCGTTGGACTGGAATTCCGGTGACGAAACT
This sequence comes from uncultured Fibrobacter sp., assembly GCA_946405515.1. GTDB lineage: Bacteria > Fibrobacterota > Fibrobacteria > Fibrobacterales > Fibrobacteraceae > Fibrobacter. Next base: position 30,989 of record CAMJHM010000002.1, read on the forward strand.
TTGTGAAGGCGAAAAGGCGAAGTTGTTGCACTTGGACGAACGTCTGCACGCCCGCGTGATTGGCCAGGACGAAGCTGTGGAAGCGGTTTCTGAAGCCATCTTGCGTAACCGTAGTGGCCTTAGCCGAGAGAATGCGCCGATCGGTAGCTTCTTGTTCCTTGGCCCGACAGGTGTCGGCAAGACGGAACTTGCCCGTGCGCTTTCGACCGAACTGTTCGATAGCGAAGCGGCCTTGGTGCGTATTGACATGAGCGAATACATGGAAAAGCACAGCGTGAGCCGTTTGATTGGTGCGCCTCCGGGATACGTGGGCTACGAAGAAGGCGGCCAGCTGACCGAAGCCGTGCGTACGCATCCGTACTGCGTGATTCTGCTCGACGAAATCGAGAAGGCTCACCCCGACGTGTTCAACACGCTGTTGCAGGTGCTTGACGACGGTCGTCTGACCGATGGCAAGGGCCGTACCGTGAATTTCAAGAATACCTTGATTCTGATGACGTCGAACCTGGGCGCCGCTCATTTCCAGAATCGCGCAGGTGATGCAAAGCCTGTGACCTTGAAGGAAATTGAGCCGGAACTCCGTGGCTTCTTCAGGCCGGAATTCCTAAACCGCTTGGACGAAGTGCTGGTGTTCCAGAGCTTAACGAAGCCGCAGATCAAGGACATCGTGAAACTCAAATTCAAGGGACTCGCCGAACGTGCCGCCCGTCAGGATTTGCAGCTCACGCTGACCGACAAGGCGCTGGACGCCATTGCCGATGGTGCCTACCAGCCGGAATTCGGTGCGCGACCGATCCAGCGTTACCTGGAAAGGAACGTGGAACGCCCGCTGAGCCACGCAATTCTTTCTGGCGAAGTGAGTGCCGCAAAGCCCGTGGTCATTGACTACGATGGAGCTGCGTTTACGGTGAAATAGTAAATGATGTGAAATGTGAGGTGTGTAGTGACAAATGTGAAATTACACACTTCACATTATCAATCATCCATTATCAATTATCAATTTGTGGCTACAGCGCCATCATCACGTAAAGACCAATTCCCTTGCGGTCGTTGTTTTCGTCTTGCATCACGCCGATGTCGAAGTCTAGGCGGACTCGTGCGCTTCCGAATGCGATTTCGAATTTAGGCAAGATGTCGATCATGAAGTCGTCGCGAAGGTGCCCGGCACTTCCCGATGTGTTGACCTCGACCATGCAACGCAAGAAACGCCCGAAAATGAGTGTCGGTGTCATTCCCAATGCAAACTTTACGTAGCCTCCGTCACCGGTAACTCCGTCGAGGAAACCGGCGCGGGCTTCGTAATAGTTCAGAAAATTCTTGGAGATAACTTGATCCGAACCGAGCGTGAGGACGATTGCGCTACCGTTGTTCCTGTTTAGACCAAAGTAGCCATCGACTTCAAAGAAATTGGTTGTGTTGAACCGAAAGCGTCCACCGACATCAAGGGAGGCCTGTATGTGGTCCATTTTGTCGTAAGTCTGGACGTTGATTTTTGAGCCGAAGTCAAAATTTTTTGTCAAGCCGCTTGTGAGGTTGATGGGGAAAAGGACGTTGGGGTCGTAATCCGAACGCGCTCCTAATCCAAACCCCAGCTTGGGGGAGGGGCGGCTATCGGGCCCGAACGTATATCGCATATCCCAGATGTTGTCGAGGGCAAATACATTTGTAGCCAGAATGACGAATAGGGCTGTGAGGACTTTTCTCATATGGTTAAAAGTTAGCTAAATTTTATCGCGTAAATAGAGGTAAACATGATTGAACCGCGTCCAGAACTTTCAAAATTGTCTGATTACGTTCCCGGAAAATCCATCGAGGAAATTCGTGAACGTTACGGCCTAAACCGCATTGTCAAACTTGCGTCCAACGAAAATCCGCTTGGAGCCTCCCCGAAGGCGGTCGAGGCGTTCCACAAGATTGCGGATTGTCTGCATTTGTACCCGCGCGGCGATGCTCCGACGCTTATCTGCTCCATTGCCCAGAAATATGGCGTGAAGACGGAACAGATTGTCGTCGGTAACGGTTCCGACGAGATTATCGACATGGTCGGCAAGGCCTTTATCCGCCAGGGTGACAACTGCGTGGGAATTACGCCGACTTTTTCCGTGTATAAGTTTACGACGCTTTCGAATGGCGCCGAATTTATCGGCGTGGGCGAGGGCGATGCGAAAACTTCGCTTGATGACTTGGCGAAGGCCATTGACGGCAATACCCGCGTAGCCTTCATCTGCAACCCGAACAATCCGACGGGCACGTACTACACCGAATCCGAAATTCGCGAATTCCTGAAGAAGGTTCCGCAGAATGTGCTGGTGTTCCTGGATGAAGCCTACTCGGAGTTCGCCACCGCTGCGGATTATCCGAACATGTTTGGCGCCCTTGATGAGTATCCGAACCTTTTCATCAACAGAACGTTCAGCAAGATTTATGGGCTTGCCGGTTTGCGTATCGGTTATGCTATCGCGAGTACGGATGTGGTGCGCCACCTCTGGAAGGTCAAGCCCCCGTTTGACGTGAACCAGGCGGCACAGGTGGCGGCCATCGCTGCCTTGGACGATGCGGCCCACGTGGAAGCGACCCGCAAGATGAATGCCGAGGGAGTCGAAGTCCTTACCCGCGAATTTACGGCACTCGGTTTCAAGGTGCTTCCGACACAGGCGAATTTCATCTGCGTCAAGATTGGCGAACGCGCCCGTGAACTCGTCTCGTTCCTGGAAAGGAACGGCATGATTGTCCGCGGCCTCACAAGCTTCGGTATGCCGGAATATATCCGTGTCACTATCGGTAAGCCCGAGGAAAACGAGTTCCTCGTGATGCTTGTCAAGAAATGGAAAGCGGAGGCCTAAGATGTCCGCGACGGCAGAAAATCTGGAGCTCTTGAAAATCGCTCTCAAGACGGCGGAAATGGCTCAGGAAAACATCCTGAAGTATTTTCAGACAGGAGTGGGTGTCGAGTGGAAAAAAGACAATACTCCGGTGACGATTGCCGACAAGAGCACGGAAGAATTGGCCCGTGAATTCTGGGCCAAGGAGACTCCGGGTTTCGGCGTGATTGGCGAGGAATTCGGAATCGAGAGCCCCGATGCGGAATACCAGTGGGTTATCGACCCGATTGACGGCACGAAGGCTTTTGTGCATGGCGTTCCCCTGTTCGGCACGCTGATTGCGCTCTACAAGAAGAATGTTCCTGTGTGTTCCCTTATCCGCATCCCGGCGATGAATACGGCGGTGTGGGCGGTGAACGGCGGCGGTGCCTTTTTGGACGGTCGCCCGGTGAACTGCTCGAAGGTTGAAAAGATTGAAGATGCGCTCGTGCTTTCGGGAACGGTCAACACGATGGAAGACAAGGGCTTTGGCGAAGGTTTTGCGAAGCTCCGTCGCAGTGCACGCCTGCATCGCGGTTGGGGCGACTGCTACGGCTATTACCTCGTGGCCGCAGGCCGCGCCGAAATCATGGTGGATCCTGTCGTTTCGCTTTGGGACATCGCTCCGTATCCGCTGCTGTTCGCAGAAGCCGGTGGTAAGTTCAGCACCATCGACGGCAAGACGGAACTCTTCGATGCAAACGGCAAGCCCACGGCCCCGATTTACGAAGGCTTTACGAGTGTCGCAACGAATGGCTCCTTGCACGAAGTCACGCTGAAGGCTCTTTCCGAAAAGTAATCTTTCAAAAAATGTGGACCTATTCCAGCATGGTCTGGATAATGGTGGTGTCTTCGGAGAACGTAATTGATATGCTTCCCCGTTCAGCCGTGTTGATGTAGGGAATGTTCAACGAATCGAGCCGCTGCACGACTTCTTTGCTCGGATGGCGGAACCGGTTGTTTTTCCCGCTCGGGATGAGGGCGTACGTGGGATTGACTGCGTTCAGGAACGGTACGCTGCTGGATGTTTTGGAACCGTGGTGCCCGAGTTTTAACACGTCGCTTTTCAGATAAGCGTCTGTTTTCATAATTTCTTTTTCGCCCTTGACGGTGAGGTCTCCGGTGAGGACGGCGGAATGCCCGAGCCCTTTGAGTCGAAGCGTGATGCTCCCTTCGTTGGCTTCGACGCAGATGTCGTTTCGCGGGTGGATGGTCTGCATTTCAAAGTAGGTTTCTTTCCATAGGATGCCGCGGTGGATTTTTCGGATGGGGATGTTCCTTTTTCGGGCTTCTTGGATGACTTGTTGCCATTCGGGTTTGCGTTCCTTGATGGCGCAGTCGCTTGCCCAAAGTTCCTTGACGGGGAACGTTTTCAGTATGGATTTGGCGCCACCGAAATGGTCCTTGTCGGGGTGCGTGATGATGAGCGCGTCGAGTTCCCGCACGCCGATGTGATGCAGAAATGGAACGATGATGTCTTTGCCGGAATCTTGCCTGCTGTTGTCGCCGGCATCCACGAGAAAATGCCTGCCCGATGGAGCCTCGACGAGATGGCTGTCGCCTTGCCCGACGTCGATGGTCGTCAGTTTCCATGTTGGGTGCATTGCCTTGGCGTAGCTGTTGTAGCAGAATATCCCGGCGAAAAGGGCTAGGCACGAAACGCAATAGATACGGGCAATTCGGTTGCGCCGGATTGCGGGAATGAAGGTCAGCGCGAAGCCGATGAGCAAAAGGATGGCCGGGCTGAACGGCCCGATGGTGACGGAGGCGATAGAGGAATCCGAGATGAGTCGCGTAAGGAGGCTTGCCAGGCGCAAAAAGAAACTGGCGGCGTAGCAGAAGTGTTCGCGCAGAAAGTCGATTGGTGAAATCAGGGCGAAAAGGCCGGCTTGCATGCCCCACGAAATTCCGGGAACGACCACGATGTTCCCGAGCCAAGCCATCGGGGAGAGCGTCTTGAAATGGTGGACGAGGAACGGGGCGGTGGCGAGGGTGGCGCACAAGGTGACGTAAGTGGGGTCGATTGCGAAAGCCCGGAGGGTGTTCCAGAGTTTGTTCTTCTTCAGGGATTCCGGGAAGTTGGCAAACGGGTTGAGCGGGCTTCCGATAAGGATGCCCGCGGTGGCCGCGACGGAGAGTTGGAAGCCGGGATTCCAGAGGATGCCCGGCTCGGGGAGCAGGATGAGGATGAGGGCGACCCCGAGGCTGTTCATCGTGTTGGCGGGGCGCTGGAAGAGCGCGCCGATTTGCGGTACGGAGAACATGAGGACGGCGCGGCGTACGGCGGGGGAACCGCCCGTGACGGGAATGTAGAGGAATAGCAAGGCGACGGCGATAATCCGTACGGCGCGCAGGGGGAGCCCGGTTGCCTTGAGGAAAATCATGAGGATGCCTGCGAGGAGGACAACGTGAAAACCGCTGATGGCGAGTACGTGTACGAGTCCGGACCGCTGGAAATCGCTGCGGAGGGCTTCGGGAATGCCGCTCCGGTCGCCGGCGAGAAGGCCCAGCAGGAGTCCGGTCTCGGCAGGGTCGAGGTAGTCGGCAAAACGTGATTCAATCCACTTGCGGAAGTTGGCGAATGTCCGCTCGGGAATCCAACTGCTGCCGATAATCTTGTAGTCGTTGAACCGTCCGTAGGCGGCGAATCCCTGGCTCTTGAGCCAGCCGCGGGTGTCGAACGCGCCCGGCACCCGCGGGGGCGACACCGGGTACCACGATGCGCTGTAGCACAGGGTGTCGCCCGGATTCGCCGCCCTCGCCGTGGTTACCTTTGTTGCCCAAGGTGGCGCGACGATTGGCCCACTTGTCACGGAATACAAATCCAGAGGCTGACTTGCATTAGCCGTGTCTGCAAATATCATGGGTTCCTGCTTGTCGCTCGGAGTTTTTTTCATTTTTGGCTTGCTTTGCATCTTGCGCTCTGCAATCCTTAAGCGGTAGGTTTCATTGCCTACACTCGTCTTGATGATGTAGGCGTTCCCCTTGGCCCTGCGGATGACTGATTCCACTCGACCGCATCCGTCTTTAGGGGGAGCTTGCTGGCCGTGTTCGTATGTTGAACGATTACCCAACGTGGGAAGGAATGACCAAGAACCTCCGTTCGCAAAATCGTAGCTCACGATACCTGCGGCAAGGCTCAGGAATACGACCCACTGCCTTGATCGTGGGAAGAAGTGGTTCGCTATCGCGAGTGTGAACAAAAGTGCTGGGGCGTACGCTGGGAAGTCGAAACTGGCGTACGTCCCCATGAGAACGAGTGCGCAGGTGAGTGCAGGCTTGCCGACTATGGGGGCGAGTAAGTCGGAGAATGCCTTTTGAACGGACTTTAGTGGTTTATGGACGGCCTGAAACATTTTTTTATTCCCTTTTTTTGGTACATTGTGTTAACCTTTTCTTATAAGACGTTTGATGAAGCATTTTTGTCGGAAAAAAATTTTTTTACTGTTCGCCATTGCGGTATTCCTTACCGCATGTGGTACGGTTGAACCTCCTGAAACAGACGAGGGGTTTATACCTGATGGCGATTTGAAGTTTGCTCTTGTTCCTAATGACAACGTTCCTGGGGATTCGGTCGATGCGAATCTTGCCCACGGGGTGAGAATTTTTGTCCACCCGAACGCCCACTATGAACTTTCGTTCGATATTGATGGATTTGCCCAATCGAAACCCCAATTGCGATTGTTCCGCGTCTATTGGAACGAACGGATTAAGACTTATGCGGCATCTTGGGTCCGTACCATAAATCCCGAAGAAGAAAATGGCCGCTATGTGTACAAGTTTGTTTGCGGGGAAAGCGATCGATCAATCTGGATAACCAGTTTAAATGACGGAGCCGATTTTTACAAGGGAAGAACCAAGAATGTTCGACTTAAGGCTAATGGCGAGTATTCTGACCACTTCTCGGTCAACTTGATTGTGGCTGGAAAAATCAAGGACCTCGATGTTAGTTACGACAGCCTTGCGCGGATGCTCCAGAAAGGTTTTGATCGCTTCTATACGAGTGTGAAGGTGGATACCGTGTATGTCCGTTTTGCGAACGAGCATCCGGTTGTTGGAAAAAAATACCCGAAGTCAGAACCGTGGATTGCGGGAAGGTCTTCGGAAGACCAAATGATGACAGAATTAGGCGGCTGGCCAGAGCCGGATGTTTTTGATGCGTTGGACATTGTCCTTGTTCATCGTTTCCGGCAGGAAGGATTGCTCGGCTTGTCGGATATGTTCGGTGCCAACATGGGTGGGGGCAGTGGAAGCACGGTTGTTGTTGCAAATCATAATCGTCAGGACGGCGAAGACATGATTGTTGATGCCGAGCGTATTGTGTATACTGCCTTGCATGAAATCGGTCACTTCTTTGGTTTGCGCCATACAACGGCAACTCATTCGGATCAAGATGCGAATGGGGACTATTCGGTCTTTGATGATGGTTTTTCTGATACGCCCTATTGTTTTGAAAAGGAAAGTGGCAGGGCTTTTTTGGTTAAGAAAGGCGTGGTTGCTGATTTTAGACAACATTTCCATCGATTTGCACCCCGCTACAACTTTACTGTTTCTTATCAAGCCGTATCGGATATTTCTCGCTGCCCCGATGCATCCAATTTGATGTTCCCCATGGAAGCCGAAACGGAACTTGTGGGATTCAGTGCGCAACAGCTCAGTGTTATTCGAACAAATCTTATGATAATGCCTCACTAGGTTAGGCGGTTTTATGAATGCATCCCAGTTTTCGGAACAGGTCCAGTTAATTGCCTTTGTCTTGCAGAAAGGTGAAAATTGGAATGCGGATGTTATCGAGGCTCTTGAGAAGACCTGGGGACCAATCCGCCACCGGGGTAAACTTTTTGCCTTTGACAAAACTGGGTATTATGAACCCGAGATGGGTACAGACCTCTATCGCGGCGTGGTGTCGTTCGAAAAGACAATCCCTGCCGAGACAATCGCTTTGGAGAAGGAACGCAGTAATGCGCTTGAACTCTCGCTGGCAACCGGACAAATGGATGTTGCCCGTTGTGTCAATATCGACATCGGTTACATGGACTTGGACAAGGTCGTTTTGCCCAGTTACAAGAGGGGCCCCTATAAACTCTATGCGGGCAGGGGCGTTTGGCTGGATATGCTCCTGAATTATTCCAAGGGTACTTTCCACCCGACAAAATGGGCTTTTGAGGATTTTGTGAGGAACCCGTACCAGCACGACCTGCAATTGATTCGCGAAAAGTTTAAAAAAGCAGGGTTGTCCGTGGGGAAGTAACCAGAACAATTCTATATTGGAATTGATGAAAACTTTTTTCTTGAAATTAATGCCGTTGTTGGTGCTTGCGGCTTGCTACGATCCGGAACCCTATGTGGCCTCCGTAGAAGACAAAGGACCCTCGATTTCGGAATCGGAAATAGGGAAGGTGTTCCCTATAAATGGCGGAATCTCGTACCAGATCTGTAATCCTTCGGTTTCTCAGGATACAGTTCGTTTCCCTGCTTCCATGCTGTGGCTGAATTTCAACCCGATTGGCGTGAATGCTCCGGATTCGGTGTACAATGTGGTGTCGACCAAGGAACGCAAGGTGAGCCAGCATGACCGTTTGACTATTTCCGATACGTCGGAAAAAGTCCTTTGGTATTTGATGAGAGATACTGCCAATGGGGATTGCCAGTTCCAGGATCCGGAATGGAGTACGCATCCCAATTTTATTGCATCGCTCCGTGCATACGATGTTAACGGAAGTAAATCCTGCTCCCCGGACAATCTTGACTACGGTATCATTGCTGTGCGCATTTCGGACAAGAAACGTTTCGTATTTTACGATAAAAAAGAAAGCGAGTACGGGGATCCGCATATTTGGGTAGACCCGTCCGTGACGGAAGCGGATACATCGGCCTCCGATACGACAATTCGTGGATTTTTCGGGACAGACCGTGTGCGCCTTGTCTTTGTGAGGACGAAAGATGATAATATGCAGGTTCGTGAACTTGTGTTCCGTGACTTTGCGAATGGAGGCAAGGAAGTCAAGCTGAAACTGCCGAAGGGCTATAGTGGTAAGTCCCTTGAAAATCCGCTTATTTCGCCCGATGGAAAATTTGTCACCTATAATCTGGTCGATGCTTCTCAAACGAGCTGGGATGCTTATATCCAGGAACTTTCCAAAAATTCCGAGCCCATGAAGATTGAAAAGTTGAATGGCATGATTAGCGCTCCGGCCCAGCCGCATTGGTTCCAGTATGACGGACGCCTTTTTGTGGTTTGGGCGGAAACCGATGGGTTTATACGTAACGATAAAGATTTTACGGTCAGTTCCATTCAGGATGGGTCTGCCGGTCGTACGGTGATGCGTGAAATCCGGCTGTCGGCAGGTGCCGCTTCGGATCTCGCCATGGAATGGGTTGGCGATGTCCGTGAGCTTGCTCCACTTCCCATGATTGGGGGCAGGTCGCCAGATAGCAAGTTCCTTGCGACAGGAACGAGTCATGGATTTATGATTGAACTCCCGTGAGGCATGCCATGAAACAGAGAAAAATTGGATACGGTTTGATGGTTGCCTTTGCTTTGGCGGGCGCATTTGTGGTTGGCTTTGAATCTCCAGTCGATGTCTCGACGCCGTGGGAATCCATTGGCGGTTGTGGTGCTGGCGGTTCCGGTGGTGGATCCGGAGACGGAATCAAGTGGATTGGCCAGGGCGTGTCGGGCGGCTATCTCGAAACGGAAGTGTTCACGAAGTATAGCGTAGGCCAGAATTTTTCGGCACTTACGCTTTCTCCGCATTTCTCCATCAAACCCACATGGTCGACCAAACTAGGTATGACGGTCCCCTGGATGTCTCACAGGGGCGAGGTGCAGTTCCGTAGTAACCAGGCTCCTATGGACCGTAGCACGGGTGGCCTTGGTGATTTGTCGTTCGATTTTTCGAAGACGATTGGTAGCGGCGGTGCGGCTTCGCTTTCGGCATCTCTTTCTATCCCGACTGGGCAGTACGACATCAAGCGCGGTACCGACGGTGCCGAGATGATTTTGCCTTCGAGTTTCCAGAAGGGTTCTGGTCTTTATTCGCTTACGCTCGGCTGGGATTACAGCCGCGATACGGATAAGGGAATTTGGCTCTATGGGTTGACCTATACGCATCCCTTCGCGATGCACCTGATATCGGGCGAGAATGAATTCAACGATACTTACTGGAAGGGTTACGACCATTCCGACGACCGTTTCGAGTACCGTTTCAAACCTTATGGTGAAAACGACCTCGGAGCCTTTACGCCGCCGTCGGTGGGCGCATCGATTGCTTACGGTTATCGCGGACGTGCGGGCATTGTGCAGTCGTTCGGCGTGACGTTCTCCGCACCTCTCGGTGTAGCATGGATTTCGTCGGAGAAGGTGGGCGTGTACGATCCGCGTCCTGACCCCGATCACAAGGCTTGGTCCGGTGCATTCGTTTATGGCATAGAATTCTCGGATGCCTCGTTCCCTGTGTTCCTCGCACTTTCAGTCCCCATCCACGACAAGGCGAATGCAGCAGACCCGATGGACGAATACGACGATTCCCCGATGAAGGAATGGAACGCTCCCGATTGGGATGACTTCCTGCAGCAGTGGACCATCGCCGTTGGCATCAAGGGGTGTTTCTTCTAGGCTCGAGGCTCCAGGCACGAGGCTCGGGGCTCCAGCAGTGAGCAATGAGTCTTTGAGAGACTAGAGAATAGAGACTAGCGGCTAGTGAAAAGAATCACGCACTTCGTGCGTCAATATAAGACGGCGAAGCCGTGACATTTTTCCCTAGTCTCTAGATCCTAGATTCTAACCCCTAATCATATCCTACTTACCTCATACCTCAAAGGCGCAACGTGCCGACCTCAAAGCGCAGCGACCTCACTCCCTCACGCTCTCGGATGCGTCTTCTTGAATGCGGCGCGTAGCCGTTCTGCGTTTACGTGTGTATAAACTTGCGTAGTCGAGATGTTCGAATGCCCGAGCATTTCTTTGACGCTCATGATTTCGGCTCCGTTCTCAAGCAAGTGTGTGGCAAAACTGTGGCGCAGTACATGCGGGGATGCCTTGCCCTCCCAACCGATTTCGCGGAGCAAGTGCTGGATGTCGTTGCGGAGTGTGCGTAGCCCGAAGGGCTTGCTGTTGTCGCTCAAAAAAACGTAGCCCGTTGCCGTAGGCAAGTGTCCTGCTTGGACTTGCATTTGTTTGTAATTTGCGATACGGTCGATGAAGCTTTCGGTAAGCGGTACAATGCGTTCCTTGTTGCCCTTGCCGAGTACGCGTACGAGTTTTGCGTTTGTGTCGATGCGGTCCCACGTGAGCATCTGGCATTCCGAAATGCGCAGTCCCGAGCCGTAGATGAGTTCAAGCAGAATGCGTGCCCGCACTTGTTGGAGCGTCGGGTTCTCTATTTCTGGGAACTTCTCGGGCGCGAGGTCTTTTTGCCCGAGGACGGCGACTAGCCGCTTCGGACGTTTGGGCATAGGGACGTTTTCTGCAGGATTTGTTTCTAGAATTTTTGAACGCACCAAGTATTTGCCAAAACTTTTGAGTGCGGCGAGGTGCTCGCAGATGCTTGTGGGTGCGAGTTTCTGCTTCATCTTGAGGTCCCAGACGAATGCCTTGATGTTCGTTTCGTTTAACGCTCCAATGGGGGAGTCTTCGTCTAGCCGTTCCAAAAACTTGTCGAGCGATTTTCTGTACGTTGATACTGTACGTGGCGAGAAATTTCGCCGCGCAGAAAGGTAAGTCAGGAAATCAGAGATGCGGTTTCGAAGCGTCATGGAAAATTGCTCTGGGCTGCTGGGAAAAAATAATCTATTTTAGCATTCAGAAAATGATGATTGACGGTATTTTGAAGAAGTGTTGTGCATCGAGTCTCTTTCTGGGGCGTCCGTTGGTAGCGGTCGCCCTTGTGTGCACGGCTCCCCTTTGTGCAATGGAACGAGTTGCCGGTGCCAATGCGACTTTGGATATCGAACCGGGAGCGCGCTCTGCTGCACTGGGTTCGGCGACGATGGCTATCGATGGCGATTACCTTGGACTTATGTCCAATCCGTACCAATTGTCGGGTGTTCGCTATACCTGGGCTTCTTTCTCGCATACCGCCTATTACGAAGACACCAAGTACGACTACGCTTCAGTTGTGACGCCGCTTTCTGAGGGGCAAGCTTTGGGCATTTCGTTCTCCCGCTTTGGTGCCGATGATATTCCATGGGTCAAGGAGGGGGAACCTCTACCCGAAGGCTCCAATTACAAGACGCTTTCCATTGCGGATTGGGTGCTCGGTATATCGTGGGGCCGAAACATTACCGAGAGACTATCGGTGGGCGCTGCATTCAACGTTCTCTATCGCGATATGGACCAGACGGGCTGGGGCTTCCGCGGCGATGCCGGCTTACGTTATCGCACTATTGACCAGCTATACCTGGCGGCATTCCTCAAGGGCTGGACGTCTTCGGCCGTCAAGTGGGAATCCGGAACAACGGAATACTCGGCTCCGGAACTCTATGTTGCTGCTAGCTACTTTCTGGATATTCCTTACTTGTATGGCGCCTTGGGCCTGTACTGGCAGGGAGCGGGTTTATTGCATGCCGAGGCTCGCGATTTGGAACTCGAAACGGATGAGGACCGCGGCGAACCTGTTTGGAAAGATCCGCTGGACTGGCTCTCTGGGGGGCGTGGCGGTGTAGAATTCCTGTTTGACTTTGGTCTTTCAATTCGTTTGGGCTTGGCCAGTTTCACCACTCTCGGGAGCGTGACTGCCGGTGCGGGCCTTGTCGTGGCGAAATTCTTCAAGATTGACTATGCTTTCGAATCCCACCCGGAACTTTCTGCGGTACACAGGGTGAGTGTGAGCGTGAGCCCCTATTTGTTCAGCCATAACGACGAGAAGGCTCGTCCGCGACTGTCACCGGCGGAAGCCGCCCGCAGGCCACTCCAGGAAAATGACAGCGACGACGAAGCCCCGATTGAGGAACCTGCTGCTCAGGATGACGGAGCTGCCCCGCAGCCGCAGGAATCTCCCGCCAAATCCGACGAGGGTGCAGATGCTGCCAAAACGGATGAATCGCCGGAGGAAGCACAGCCTCTCGCTCCGTCTGGAGGAACCTATTGGGAGGAATAATGGGGATGAATAATTGCCTTTTTTGGTGATTTTTCTCACTTTCTTAAATTTTTTTTATAAATTTGGTCGTATATGGACCAGTTGAAGAACTATCGTGAAGTTGGAATTTTTGATTTGTTGTCGGCGCCGCTGAACCCCATCGGCGCTTTTGACGCAGAACAATTCAAGAAAGATGTTCGCGCTTTGCTGGACGAGCGCTCCGAAGACAAGTTCGTCGCCGTCGACCTGGCTGGCCTAGATTTCTTGTATAGCGATGCTTATAATGCGTTGCTCCTTTTCCAGACGGAACTGTCCGCCCGTGGTGGCATGATGGCCATGCTCACGAACAATGCCACGATTATCGACGGACTCAAGAAGGCTGGCCTCGACAAGAAGCTGAAGGTGTTCTCCTTCGAAGCGGAGATGATGGCCTTCTCGCTGCATAACCAGGCTCCGCAGGAACCGTCGATGATTACCATTGATCCTGAACCGGTCGCTGAACAGCAACCTCAGGTGGCTTCGCAGAATACCTATTCCGGTACCGCTGCTCCGGCTCCGAATACTTCGCTGGAACGCCGCACGGGTTCGCACCGCAAGTTTACCAAGAGCTTCAATGCGATTTCTAAGGACGAAGAAAAACTTGCCAAGAAGGGAATGAACATGCCCTTCGACGAGGAAAAGTCTCCGGCACGTACGGTGCTGACCATCATCCTCCTAGTCGTCCTGATTGGTGGCCTGCTGGCTTATTTGCTTATCTGACCTAGAAAATGGCTGTCGAGTTTTCGGAATACCGGGGGAAGAGGAAACGTTCTTTCCGCAAACGTAGGTTTCCGCTCCTGAGAATTTTGTTCTTGATTGGGCTTGTGTCTGGCGCTGCTGCGCTTGGACTTTTCCAGAAAGTTGCCGAAGCGATTTCGTTGAGGGTGAACAAACCTGCTGCGGTTGTCGTAACTTGGGAATCCATGTGCGATAGTTCGGGCGGTGTGTTTGCTGAACTCAAAAAAGGCCTCCATGAATGCGTGTGGAATATCGGCGATTCGGCAACCAAGTTCCCTACACCCATGCTGCGCTATGTCGCTTCTATGAGGAATACAGGGGCTTCCCGGATTCGTTGGGTCTCTAGTAGCGAGGATTTCTTGGAAGGCGTGTTGGTGCGGTTGGAAGGCGATTCCATGGTACACAATTACTTGCAGGTGGTCAAGAACGATTCCATGCGCTACTGGATAGACGAGGCTACGGGCTGCCTTTTCCCAGGCCTGTGTCCACGCCGCCCGCTCGGTTGGGCTGCAGTTCCCATATCGGTCAATTTCGATTTTGAAGGCCAGGATTCGCTTCTCACGAAGGATGTTTTTTGCGGTGAAGGCGAGGCTCCTGTATACCCGGTCCTTTCGGGGGTTGTGCTCGACGTGGGGAAGGATTCCTTTGGTTACTTTGTTGAAATTGACCACGGCGACAACGTAACGACGAGGACTTCTGGGCTTGGTTTCTGGTCGACTCCGCTGTCGGTGGGAGATTCCGTTTATGCCGATGTTCCTGTGGGGCGCCTGATGCCGCAGGACAGTGCCATGTTTTTCTTGACGGTTCGCCGGAACGGCTTGTTTATGCGGTGGAACGATTTCTACGGATATACGCATCCTTTGGATTCATCCTCAATTGCTATATTCAAGAAACGGATCGGTTTTTGAGTTGAGGTCTTCATGCGCTTTGGTCTGCGCCACATTTTTGTCTTGCTAGCTCTGCTTTTGGCGTGTACCGCCTTGGTGGCGTGTACGCAGAGCGAGGATGGACCTCTGAACGTTTCCCGTGAAAAAATCGAGCTTTCGCGTACGGGTTACTACTTGCGCCCGACGCTGGATTCCGGCAAGTCTATCCACCTGGTCCAGGATACGCTCTACTTGTACTTGGACAGTATGTGGACTTATTCGAATTGTGCGCTCAAGAGAATTTCTTATGATAAGCGGAGAGAGGATTCTACATACCGCATTAAACCGGTTCTTCATCTGCACCAGACTGTTGAGGATTGTCCGTCTCCTTACTATCGGCCGAGTTATATGCTCAAGCTTGTTTTTGACGAAGAAGAACTTGAGGGAATTTCTCGCATTATCGCTGAAAATACGTTTGATTCCGTGTTCGATACCATTGCTGTTCGCCGCGGGAACATGTCTATGGATACCTTTGAAATATACGTCGACAGTTTGTTTGCATCTAACGATAGCTTGCCCTTGCGCACAAAGGGCTCACCTTCGTTGCTGAAGGTGCTCGATTCCATCACTCCGCTGGAGTTTTATTGGCGGCCGATGAAATCAAAATGCAAGATGAAGATTACTGATTGCGATTCGCTAGTTTCCGATACGCTTTTCCCGGATAAATGGGAACTCAATGATACGTTGCTTGTGCCTGTCCGCCAGGCATGTGCAGATTCCGACGATGTCTACTGCATGTCGTCGTACTGGGAAAATGACTCGAATTCGCTGGGGTCCGTGCGCATTCATCGCGATACGACGTGGCATACGAGTAGGTTCTTGGTGGAATCGGTGCCTGCTTGTGCTACGTACGACCGCTATTCGTACAGGACGTTCTCTGTAGGATATACGGGGACGTTCATTCGCGAACTGTTTTCTCCAGATTCTTCCGAAACGGCCTGTGGCCCCTTGTCGCGTGATAGCTGGATCGCTTTACGACTTTTGAGTAACGGGGCGGTTATGCTTGATTCCGAAACGGACTCGCTCGGAACAGCCGAGAAATTGTACAAGGCGTGGAAAAAGGCGAAGGTCGCTCCAAGCAAGGCTAAAAAATGATTGAATATACTTTTGCGGCGGAAATCGCCGAGGCCGACAAGCCTGTTATTTTGAATAGCCGGATTTTCAGGGAGTGGCTGGAACGCTCCCAGAAAAAGTTTATTGTCTCGAAAATCCATTTTGCGTCGGTCGATTTTTTAAGCAAGGTTCACGAACCGTTGTTTATAAAGTTGCGTGCGACGGCGTCGCTCCCCGATGGCAAGCCTGTGCATGGCATTGTCCTTGTGCGCGGGAACGCGGTGGGCGTGCTTGTGGTATTGAAGTGCGAGGGAAAAAAGTACCTGTTGCTGGTGCGGCAGCCCCGGTTCGCTATTTCGGAACAGGCTTCCCTCGAAATTCCTGCCGGCATTCTCGACTGGACGGGCGATTACCGCAAGGTGGCACTCTCGGAACTGGAAGAAGAAGCGCAGATTGTCGCCGAGGATTCCGAACTGATTGACTTGACCCGTTTTTGGTGGGGCGATTCCACGGACGGCTTCGCGGCGAGTTGCGGACTCTTGGACGAGCGCATTCGCTTGTTTGCGATTGAACGCGAAGTCACTCCGGAACAGCTCCGCGCCATGGACGGCAAGGACCAGACGTACATGGATGAAAACGAATGGATCCGCACGGAAGTCCTCCCTTACGAGGAGGCCGCTCGCCAGTTTGTTGACGGGAAAAATTTGATTGCCCTGTTCCTTTACGAACGGTGGCAGAGACAGCAGTGAGGCTCGAGGCTCGAGGTTCGAGGTCCGAGGCGTGAACCTCATGGCTCACAGCTCATCGCTCATAGCTAAAAAATCGTGTTGTTGATGGTCAGGCCGACGAAGAATACGATAAGGTAGCCGTACCAGAGTCCGGTCAAGACGTAGTTCAGCCCGCGCTTGTACGCTTTCGGTTCGTTCTTGTTCTTTTCGCGAATACGAATAACGTTCTTTCTCAGGAAGAACAGGCTGATGCCGAGTCCGATAAGAGTTGCGATAATCAATAGTACGTATGCCATAGCGGCGTAGAAGATAACTTTTTTTTGCGCGATTTGCCTGTTTTTGTTCCAGAAAAGGCCGAAATGCTCTTCGGGTAGTGTTAGGCCCCCTCTAAATGGCTTTAAAGAGGGGCTTTCGCGGGGGCGGGGGGTTGAACAATCCCTTTAAATTTTCTCTATTTGTACGCGGTTTTTTGACTGTCCGTGGAGGACGTCCCGCTTTGAACTGTGATTCAGGGCAAGACATCCTCCGTCATACGGACGGCAATTTTAATATACGAGGTTTATTTGGTAAGCCAAGAAAAGTTGAATGCTCTTATCGCCGAGGCCTGCGAGGCCCAGCATGTGACGTTGGTGGAAGCCGACATGTTCCGGGCGGGCAAGCGCAAGACGCTGCGCCTGTATATCGACAAGCCCGAGGGCGTGAGCATTGACGATTGTTCTGCTGTGAGCCGCTATCTTTCCGATGCGCTCGACCAGAATCCGGATTTGATCGAGGGGGCCTACACGCTTGAGGTTTCTTCGCCGGGATTGGACCGCCCCTTGAAGTCGGTCGCAGATTTTCTCCGTAACAAGGGTCGCTTTATTCGCGTGACCCGGAGCACCGGGAAGCCCCTGACGGGCAAACTGGTGGACGCGGACGAGCAGAGCCTGAAGCTCTCGCTCAAGGGCAACGCGGGTGAAATAGACGTGCCGCTTGCCGAGGTGCTCGTCGCGAAAGTGGATGTACAAATATAATAGGAAGGTCATTTTATGAAGAACGAACCGAAAGTCAATTTACTCGAAGTCTTGAAGGGCGTGGTCGATGCGAAGAACATGGATGATACCGTCGTCATCGGCGCCTTGAAGCAGGCCTTGATCCAGGCTGCCAGGAAGTACCTCCATATCGAGAAGAAGATTGAAGTGGACATCGACACCGAGTCGAACGAAGTTCACGTGATGCTCCGCGTCGAAGTTGTGGATGACTTCCCGGATTACGATCTGAACATGACCGCCGAAGAAGTCGAGGCTATGGACGAAGGCTACATGCTCGTCCCGGAAGCCCAGGAATTCAACGAAGCCGCCCAGGCTGGCGACTTGCTGGAAATCGAAATCCCGGTGACGGCTTTCGGTCGCCAGGCTATCCAGACTGCCAAGCAGCTTTTGACCCAGCACATCCGCGATGCAGAACGCCAGAAGATCATGGATACCTACCGTGGCCGTATCGGCACGATGGTGAGCGGCGAAGTGCTGCGCCTCGAAGGCCGCAACGTTATCGTTTCTCTCGGCAAGCAGACCGAAGCCGTGCTGCCGCCGCGTGAACAGATCAGCCGTGAACGTCTCGCTCAGGGAGCTTCTATCAAGGCGGTTATCGCCCGCGTCGAAGAATCCAGCAAGAACGGCGCACAGGTTGTTCTTTCCCGCGCAAGTGGAGACTTCCTCAAGGAACTCTTCCGCCAGGAAGTTCCGGAAATTTACGAAGGCACTGTCGAAATCAAGGGTGTCGCCCGTGAACCGGGCCTCCGCGCAAAGATTGCTGTCTACTCCCGCGACGAGCATGTGGACCCGGTCGGTGCCTGCGTCGGCATGAAGGGCGCCCGCGTGCAGACGATTGTCCGCGAACTCGGCAACGAACGTATCGACATTGTTCACTGGAATCCGGATATCGACGTGTTCATCCAGCGTTCTCTTGCTCCGGCTAACATCGTGAAGATGAGCGAAGTCCCGGGCACGCGCCGCGTGGTGGTCGTCATCAACGACGAGAACCTCGCCCAGGCTATCGGCAAGAACGGCCAGAACGTGAAGCTCGCTTCCCAGCTTGTGGAACGCGACCTTGACGTGTTCGGTGAGAAGGAATGGTCCGAGAAGGACGAAGAGGCCAAGGCCTTGGTCATGACGCCGCGCCCCAACGAGGTGAACCGCTATGCCCAGATGAAGGCTGATAATTTGTTTGCAAAGGGTGAAGCCGCTGCCGAACCCGAAGAGGTCCCGGCCGCCGAAGCTGTCGAAAGCCCGGCTGTGGAATCTGCTGAAAACGAACAGGCCAATACAGAAGAATAAGACGAAAAGGAAATTGGAACAGGCTAATACATGAGCGAAGATCAGATTAAACCAAAGGACTGGGCCGAATCACACGGCGTCAAAGTTGACGTCGTGATGAAGTTGCTCCGCGATGCCGGCGTAGCTGTGCGTACACACATGTCGAAGGTGGACGCCACCGAATACGCAAAGATCGAGGAGGCCGCCGCTGCCGAAAAGCAGAAGCAAGAAGCCCGAAACAAGAACCTGAAGAAACCTGCATCTTCCGAAACTGCGGAAGCGTCTCCTGTCGCTCCGAAGAAGAAGGATTCTTCTACGGTTACGACCAAGACGAAGCTCGGCCTTACGGCTGTTTTGAAGAAAGCGCCCGCGAAGAAGGCTGCTGCGGCAAAACCCGCTGCTGCCCCTGCTGCTAAACCGGCTGCGGCTCCCGCTGCTCCGGCAGCACCCGCCCCCGCGGCAAAACCTGCCGCTCCGGCACCGGCTGCAAAGCCCGCCGCTCCGGCCTCTGCTCCTGCAGCTCCGGCCGCACCTGCTCCTGCAGCAAAGCCTGCCGAAACTCCGGCTGTGAAGCCTGCTGCTCCGGCTCCCGCCCCCGCGGCGGCCCCGGCCGCTCCCGCAGCGAAGCCTGCGGCAGCACCCGCTCCGAAGCCCCAGGCGGCTCCCGCCCCCGTGGCTCCGGCTCCTGCCGCTCCCGCGGCAAAGCCCGCCGCTCCGGCCGCTGCTCCCACGATGATGACCTCGAATACCGAGCTCAAGCAGCCTCCGATGAAGGCTCAAGTTTTCAAACCCGATGCGGCGATCCTCGCGCGTATCGAAAAGTCCCGCCAGCAGGCGCAGGCCTCCCGCGGAGGCCACCGTCCGAACGGTCCTCGCGGCAACGGCAACGCCCAGGGCTACACGGGCACGTTTGGCCGTCTCCAGAATTCCGGCGACAACAACCGTGGAGACCACGGCAATCGCCGCCCGAACCAGGGTGGCCAAGGCGGGAACCGCCCCTACGGCGGCAACAACCGCAATAGCGGCTTCTCCAGCGGCTCCATGCAGGAAGCCTTCAATGCCTCTTCTGCCGGTAACATGGGCTCGTCCATGCAGAACGGCAAGGGTGGCGGCAAGGGTCAGAACGGTCGCCATGGCAACGACAAGAACCGTCGTGGCAACAACAAGGACCGCATGGAACAGCAGAGGGAACAACAGCAAGAAGCTGTACGCCAGAACGTCTCTCGCGTGATGGCCGACCTCTCCAAGAAGCCTGTCAAGAAAGTTTATCACAAGGATCACTCCGACAATAATACGGGCGAAGAAAAGAAGATTCTGAAGACTTCTGACTTCATCACCGTCGGCGAACTCGCTGGCCTCATGGACCAGATGCCGGCCCGCGTGATTGCGAAGTGCATGGAAATGGGCATGATGGTGACCATCAACGCCCGCCTCGATTTCGAAACCATCCAGCTCTTGGCCGACGAGTTTGGCTACGAAGCCCAGATGATGGAAGAATACGAAGAAGAAGTCCTCGGTGTCGAAGAGGAGTCCAAGGAAAATCTCAAGCCGCGTCATCCCGTGGTTACCGTCATGGGCCACGTCGACCACGGTAAGACTTCTCTCCTCGACTGGATCCGCAAGACCCACGTGGTGTCCGGCGAATCCGGCGGTATTACGCAGCACATCGGTGCTTACGAAGTCACGACCAGCCAGGGTAAGGTGACCTTCCTCGATACTCCGGGTCACGAGGCGTTCAGCGCCATGCGTGCTCGCGGTTCCCAGGTGACCGACGTTATCGTGCTCGTGGTCGCGGCCGACTCCATGGTGATGCCGCAGACTGTTGAATGTATTGAACTCGCCAAGCGCGAAAAGGTTCCCATGGTGGTCGCTATCACGAAGATCGACCTTCCGACGGCGAACCCGGACAAGATCCGTACGCAGCTTGCCGAACGCGGCGTGGAAGTGGAACAGTGGGGCGGTTCGACCAGCTGTATCGAAGTTTCCGCCCGTACTGGCCAGGGCATGGACGACTTGCTCGAAACGCTTGCCCTCGAAGCCGAAGTTTTGGAACTCAAGGCCAACCCGGATGCGCATGCGCGCGGTGCCGTGGTGGAATCCAAGCTCGACGTGGGCAAGGGCTCCATGGCGACTATCCTCGTGCAGAACGGTACGCTCCATGTGGGTGATCCGTTCGTTTGCGGTATCTATGCCGGCCGTGTGCGTGCCATGTTCAATGAACGTGGCGAGCAGATGAAGGTCGTGCCTCCGTCTTCTCCCTGCCAGGTGCTGGGCTTTGACGGTACTCCGCAGGCCGGTGACGACCTCATCGTGGTGGACGACGAAAAGACGGCCCGCGAAATCGCGAGCAAGCGCCGCATGGCCGCCCGCGAACGCGACCTCCGCGCCCGTAACACCATCACGCTCGAGAACAAGTTTAACGAGAAGAAGGACGGCAAGCTCTCCGAACTCAACCTTATCGTCAAGGCCGACGTGGGTGGTTCTGCCGAAGCTCTTGCCGCAAGCCTCGAAAAGCTTACCAACAAGGAAGTCCGCGTCAATATCATCCGCAAGGGTGTGGGTACGATTACGGAATCCGATATCTTGTTTGCGACGACCGCACAGGCAATCATTATCTCCTTCCACTTGATGCCGTCTCTCGCTGTCCGCGAAATGGCTCAGAAGGAAGGCATCGAAATCCGCAACTACCGCGTGATTTACGACTGTATCGAAGACATCAAGAACGCCGTTGAAGGCCTCCTCAAGCCGACGCTCCGCGAAGAACTCGTGGGCGAAGCCGAAATCCGCCAGGTGTTCAAGGTGCCGAAGGTCGGCCTTATCGCCGGCTGTATGGTTACAGACGGCGAAGTGGACCGCACGAGCCTCGTGCGCGTCTACCGCAACGGCGTGGAACTCGGTTCTACCGCGGTGCAGTCTTTGAAGCGCATGAAGGACGACGTCAAGTCCGTCGCTCGTGGTTTCGAGTGCGGTATCGGCCTCAAGGGTTACGACGATATCAAGGAAGGCGACAGCCTCATCTTCTTCAAGGAAATCAAGGTGGCCCGTACTCTCGAAGACGTGGCTCGCGAAGAAGCCGAAGAGAAGAAGAAGGCCGAAGCCGCTGCCGCTGCGGCAAAGGGTGCTGAATAATGAGCCGTCGTACCGACAGGTTGGGCGAACTTTTTCGCGAGGAAATCTCCAAGCTCTTGCAGAAGGGCTTGAAGGACCCTCGCGTGGGTTTTGCCACCATCAGCCGCGTGGACATCACCGAAGACCTGAGCTATGCGAAGGTCCTCGTCTCCGTGATGGGTAGCGACAAGGAAAAGCGCGACACGCTCATCGGCCTCAAGAATTCGGCCGGGTTCATCCGCCAGTTCTTGGGCAAGGGCATCAAGATCCGCAAGATTCCTGAACTCTCCTTTGTGTTGGACGAGAACCTCGAGCACGCGATGCGCATCGAAAGCATCCTCGCCGAACTGAAGAATAAAGGGGAACTCTAGTTGGCCCCTAAATCGACCATTCCCGGTTTTGTCCTGCTGGATAAAGAAGCCGGGGAAACATCTTTCAAGGCCCTTTTCCCGTTGAAAAGGGTCTTTTGTACTAAGCGCGTTGGCCATGCGGGAACGCTCGACTTGCGGGCGTCCGGGCTGATTATCGCCGCGACCGACCGTGCGACAAGGCTTTTGCCCTTTGTCGAAGCGAAGGAAAAGTGCTACAGTTTCCGCCTGCATTTGGGCTACGAGACCGATACGCTCGAATGGGACGGCGAGGTGGTCGCTCAAGACGAGTCTTGTCATTGCGAGCGTAGCGAAGCAATCTCCAATGGCATTGTAAACAGTTCTGCCCTTGAAACGGTCCTTCCGCAGTTCACGGGCGATATCGAGCAAATCCCGCCCAAGTATTGCGCTGTCAAGATTAACGGTGTGCGCGCAAGCGACCTCATGGAACGTGGCCGCAATGTGGAACTCAAGCCCCGCAAAATCCATATCTCTTCGCTCAAGGTCATTGGCTGTGTCGAAGAAGTTGACCCGACCTGCACGGGGAAATGCTTTGCCGCGTTTGACCTCGTGTGCGAATGTTCCAAGGGCACCTATATCCGAGCCCTGGGTCGCGACATTGCCCGCGCTCTGGGAACGTTCGGTTGCGTTTCCCGGATACGCCGCCTGCGCATCGGGAAGGTGACGCTGGAACGCGCCGTGAAGGGTGCCGACCTGACCGCTGCTGACTTGGTGCCGGTCGACCAGGTGCTGGATTTCCCGGTCGTGCGCATGAATGACAAGGAACTTGCCTCTATCCGTAACGGAAATTGGATCCCGTGGAAGGTTCCTGTAGAGAATGTGGGCCCCGAAGGCCGCGTGTTTGCTGCCAACAGCGCGGGCGAAGTGCTAAGTTTGTGTAAGTATGAGCCGGGCCGGATCATGGCGGATGTGTATCTGGCGAGTGACGGCTAGTTTTAGGTTATTTGAATGAGTGCGGAAGACGAAAAGAATTTGAAGGATAACGTCGAGCGCCCTGCGGTCCGCCGCGCGGTGACGATGGGAAATTTTGATGGTTGCCACATGGGCCACCAGGCGCTTTTCCGTACGCTCAAGGCGGTTGCCGAAGTGAACGGGCTCGTCCCGACGGTGATCACCTTCGAACCGCATTCCAATTACGTGCTCTATGGTCCCGGCGATCCGCTGCTGTTGACGACGACCGAAGAAAAGCGCGAATTTATCGAAAGCCTCGGCCTCGAGTTTTTGGTGTTGCCTTTCACCTCCGAGGTCGCGAAACTCCCGTTTGATGTATTTGTGCGCCGTGAACTCATCGAAAAGCGCGGCGTGTGTTCCATGTTCTTCGGACACGACCACTGCTTTGGCGCTGGCGGCAAGGGCAACTACGAGACCATCACGCAGGCATTCCCCGAACTTTCGACAGCGATGCTTTCCATCGTGCTGCACAAGGGCGAACGCGTGAGTTCCTCGGCGGTGCGCAATGCGCTTTTGAACGGCGATGTCGCCCGCGCTCAGACGTATCTCGGCCGTCCTTACCGTCTGTCGGGCACAGTGGTTGTCGGAAAGCGCTTGGGCCACACCATCGGCTTCCCGACAGCGAACCTCCAGGTGGAACCGTACAAGTTCTTGCCCAAGGGCGGCGTGTATGTCGCGTCGGCGCGCCTCGGTGGCGGCCAGGGTGAAGAACGCATCTTCCGCGCGGTGGTGAATATCGGTACGCAGCCCTCGGCTCCGGGCAACCATCATCTTGCCATCGAGGCGTACCTGCTCGACTTTGACGAGGATATCTATGGCCAGCATCTTGCGCTGGACTTACTCGCTTACTTGCGCCCAGAACAGAAGTTTGCAAGCCTCGAGGATCTTGTGCGGCAAATCGGCATGGACGCCGATACCGCGAAAAACTATAACGGGAACCATTGGGCTGAATAACCCGGGAGTGGACCGTGCAGCGAATCGTCGATTTCGTGAACGAAAAGAAATGGGTTCCCTGCGCAGTCCTCGCATTTTTCGTAGTCTGCTTCTTTGGCGTATTCTGCCTTATCCGTTACTCTGACGGTGACGATGCCATCTTTGACGAGATGGTATCCACGCGCAGCTTTTTCGAGTATCTCAAGTTCCGTTACGAGACATGGACCGGGCGCATGGGCGGCGAATCGATGGTGTACGTCGTATTCCGTTGCGGCGGCATCTGGTTTTGGCGCATCGCAAATGCCCTGATGGTTGCGGCCCTGCCTCTTTGCTTGTTGAACCTTTGCGCCATCAGCGCCTCCAGAAGGTTAGTTTGTCCATGCCGCTCTACTTGCGATGTGCCGGGCGCGTTTACCATCTGGGATTCCGTGCGCTTGTTCGTCCTCGCGCTTGCGGGTTATTTGCTGATGGATGTCATGACGTTTGGCCATGCGGCAGTGTGGGTGAACGGCTCCATCTTTTACACGTGGAGTATCGTTTGCGGACTTCTGGCGGTGACCCCTGCCGTCAAGAGCGTTTATGCCGGCGGCTA
This sequence comes from uncultured Fibrobacter sp., assembly GCA_946405515.1. Lineage (GTDB taxonomy): Bacteria > Fibrobacterota > Fibrobacteria > Fibrobacterales > Fibrobacteraceae > Fibrobacter. The sequence continues at coordinate 55,680 of CAMJHM010000002.1, forward strand.
CCGCAAGTGGGAACTCGCGTATGCTATCCCGCTCGGTATTGTCGCCGCAATGTCTATCGAGCAGATTGGTGCCGCTCTCATCGCCTTTATCCTGATTTCCCTTGTGACTGTGTGGCTGCGGCAGCGCCGCATCGATACGGGGCTCGTGGCGCAGACCGCGATTGTGCTGGTCGCCTTTGCCGTCCTTTTTGTGGCTCCGGGCAACGCCTTGCGTGCGGAGGCGGAATATGCGGACTGGCTCCCTCCCGAATTCAGGAACCTGGGCGCGGGCGGCCATCTGTTCCTTACGTTCCAGTGGCTCATCTCCTCGTTCGCAAATGAAGGGCGCTTGTTCTTCCTCGGTATTTGGGCGCTCGGCGTGATGCTCCTGCTGCGCCGTGGCGACAGGGATTTCCGCTGGATTGTTCCCGCCGCTCTCTTTGGCGTGGCAGCGCTGTTGCCGTTTGCAAAGGTGAACATCCTCTCGGATGTCGGCCTGTACGGCGTCGACCCTGCCGTGCCGTTAACAAAGTTGCCTTCGTGGGCGGCCATGACCGCCATGAACAAGGTTGCGCTTTTCTGGTGGACTGTTGCGGTCGCTTTCACAGTACCCTTCTTGTGGAAAGTTTGCAAGTCGCTTCTGCCGTTGTTTGTGTTTGCGGGAGCCATCGCCTGCGAATTCGTGATGCATTTCTCGCCGACGATGTATGCTTCGGGTGAACGCGTCTATTACATGACAAGCATCCTTTTGCTCTTCATCGTCATCCGGATGTACATGGCGCTCGATTCCGAAAAATGGAAAAACGCCTTTGTCGCCTCTGCCGTCGTCGCGGGACTGCTGAACGCCGCTGTCCAGGCGACCGTAATACTGTCAAAGATGCAGTAATTAAACGTTGCGCATTGGCGCAAATTAATTTAGATTGAATCTATATAGGATTTTGTTGTATAGGTCTGAACATGAAACAAGTGCTATTGGTTATTTTATTTTTTCTGCATTTTTGTTTTGCAAATGAGTTAGAAGACTCGCTCGCTATTGATGCGTATGTTTTGACGACAATAGAAATAATAAAGTCGAGTAACCAATCTCCGTTCAGTTCTTGTAAGAATTATTCAATATACAGCATGTTTGAATATAAAAAACAGGAACTTTCGCCATTAAGTTGTAAAGCGTTTGAGGACAAAGATTTTAAGGAAATTAAAATTTCTCAAAAAGCAATAAACCACTATAATGTTTCTAATAAAGTGAATGACAACTGTCCTATAATAAAAAAAATGGTTTTTAATAAAGATTTTTCGAAAGGAGTTATTTGGGATAAAGAACTGTTTGATGGTGCCTCTTATATTGAGAAAAATGAAGATGGTTTGTGGCATATAACAGGCAATGCATGTTGGTTTTGATTGCGTCTGCAATTTAAACAAAATGAGAAGCGTAAAAAAAGCGAAAGTATTGGGGTTGCCAAATTCTTAATTATATAGACGTTCTAAACGGAATTTTTGTCCATCTATTTTTGCAAAATTATTTTGTCTTGACTTGCGCTTTCCGTCGGTTTATATTGTCGATGTTTGAAATATTCATCGACAATATCGACAGGGGAATGTACAATGGCCAAGCGCAAGCCGCTCAAGGACTGTATTGTGAAGCCGGGCGAAAAGAGCCCGTTTGCAAATTTGCTGGTGGATTTGGCCTTCAAGAAGGCCTTCGACCCGGATAAACCTTCAAGCCGTGAAAACCTTGTGAATCTCCTGAACGACCTGCTGGAACCGCAGCTCAAGCGGCCCATCAAGAACGTGTGGACTCGCAACGTGGCGAAAAATTTGAGCGGGAGCAGGGAATCCCGCACGGCGATTTTTGACTTGCACTGCGAAGATGATATGGGCAACCTCATCGAAATAGAGGTGCAGATCCGCAAGTTGAGAAATTTTCGTAAGCGCCTCGCTTTCTATGCGAGCGAATTGGTGGCAAACCAGGCGGAGCCCGGCCAAGAGTGGAAATTTGACGTGAAGCCGACCTACGTCATCGCGTTTGCACAGCATAACGTATTCGACGATGAGCGGATTGTTCATCGTGCAACAACTACAGATTTGGAAACGGGCGAGCAGTTTGTTGACACCTACAATTATACGGTTGTCGAACTTCCGAAAGTTCCGTTCTTCATCGATAAGAAATCCGACGATTTGAGCAAATGGCTCTTCTTCTTCCGTTTCCTGAGCAGACTCAAGGAACTTCCCGCTGAATTTTCCGAACACAAGTTCGAACGCTTGACAGAGAGTTCAAAAGTATCTAATTTCAGTAAGGAAGAATTTGAGGCATACCAGAAAATGTACCACAAGGAATGGGACCATAACGCCATGGTCGACGGCGTCTTTGAGGAATTCGCGAAAGAAATTGACGCGAAGGTCGAGGAACGTGTGTCTGAGCGCATTTCCAAGGAAATCAGCGAACGTGAACGAGAAATGGCGAAGGCTATGCGTGAGCAGGGCGTGGCAGATTCCATTATCGCGAAGGTATCCGGCCTCTCCATAGAAGAAATCGCCAGGCTGTAATTTCTAATTTGTACAAAATAAAAAACAACCGGAAAGAAGCTTTTCCGGTGTTTTGCTTATGCGTCGCGCGTGAAGTCCTGCTGCATGTTGAAGCTGGGCATTTCGTCGTGCGGGTGCCCGACTTCTACGGCGGGCACTCCGGCGAATGTCGTGTGCGCCGGCACGTCGCAGAGCACGACGGCTCCCGCGCCAATCTTTGCGCCATCGCCGATGTGGATGTTTCCCAAAAGCTGGGCGTGTGCGCCGAGCATGACGCCGTTGCCGATTTTCGGGTGACGGTCGCCGACTTCGTTGCCGGTACCGCCGAGCGTGACGCCGTGCAAAAAGCTGACGTTGTTCCCGACGACGGCGGTTTCGCCGATGACGATGTTTGTCGCATGGTCAATCAGGAGCCCGTGACCGATCTTTGCCGCGGGGTGAAAATCCATGCCAAACTTGCGGCTGATGATGTTCTGGAGCATCTTGGCCGGGAAACGCCTGTCTTCGAGCCAGAGCGCATGCGCGACTCGGTAGGCCTGGAGCCCTTGGAAACCCTTGAACAGCAGGAGCGGTTCGAGGTAGCTGGTGCACGCGGGGTCGCGGAGGACGGTCGCGTTCAAATCTTTGCAGGCGGAAACGAGGAGCTCGGGGTACTTGACGTACATCGAGTTGAAAATGGCTTCCAGTTCCGCACGGTCGACGACTTCGCCGGCCAATTGGCAGGCGAGGGTAACGGAAAGCATGTCCGCAAAGTCCTTGCGGTTTAGAACTTGTTCCTCGAGCATGCTTCTGGAGAAGGGCTCTTTCTTGACCAGTTCCTGGGCCTCTTCGCGGAGGCGTGTTTCCATTTCGTCGATTTTCATAGCGCGTACAAATATAGAAAAAAATTGTATATTGTCCTACGAAAGGCGCCGGTAGCGGGTTTCCGTCTACATGCCGTGATCGACGAATCGCCGACCGTTTGTTATATGCCCAGCTTGTGTTGGGAATTGATATATAGCAACGGCCGGCTTTTTTTTGTTTTTGGGAGGAAAAATGAAGGAAAAATCAGAAAATAGGGACCTTGTGGCGAAAAATTCGCTCGTGGAGTCTGGGGTTGAAAAGATGATACGGGTTATTCGTGGCAAGCAGGTGTTGCTTGACCGCGACTTGGCTTCACTTTATGGGGTGGAGACGAAGGCTCTGAACCAAACGGTAAAACGCAATATTGAACGGTTCCCGGAAGAGTTTTGTTTCAAATTATCTTCAGACGAATTCAGTGCATGGAGGTCACAATTTGTTACCTCCACGGCAGATAAAAAAGGACTTCGTTACGCTCCAACAGCTTTCACCGAACAAGGTGTAGCTATGCTTTCTGCTGTATTGCGTAGTGAAAAGGCGATAAAGGTCAGCATTGATATCATAAAGGTTTTTGTTGCAATGCGACATTATATGCTTCAGAACGGCGGACTTGTCAATCGCATTTCCAATGTGGAGGCAAAAGATATGGAGCAGGATGCTCGCCTTCTTGATCATGACAAAAAAATAGATTCGCTTTTTGAAGCGATGGATCGCGGCGAACTTAAATCCAAAGGGCTTTTTTACAACAACCAGGAGTTTGACGCATACGTTTTTGTGTGCGGGCTGATTCGCCAAGCAAAGAAGAGAATCGTCCTTGTTGATAGATTCGTGACGGAGAAAACGTTGAGTATGATGCTCAAACGCGAAAAAGGTGTCTCCGTGACTATTTATACCTACGACAAGAGCAAGGTTCTCGAGATGGATTTGGCGACTTACAACGAGCAGTATCCCGACAGCCCGATGCGGGTTTTACCGAGCTACGGAATGCACGACCGCTTCTTGTTCATTGACGATACGGCCTATCATTTTGGTGCATCTCTCAAAGATTTAGGCAAAAATACCTTCTTCTTTACGCAGGAGGAGTTTACGCTGGAAGAAGTCTTGAAGGAATCGCGCAAGATTCAAGACGCGAAAATAAACCAAGAGGGTAAAGCCTCTTAGGCTGTTTTCCTTGGCTTAGTGTGCGAGGAGCGCTTTTGCCGGGATGTGGAACCAGTCGGGCCTGAATTCCAGTTCGTAACAGGCTTCGTAGACGGCCTTGGCGAGAATGTGGGGCCTTGCTGCTGCCTTCAGGTTTTCCAAGTCGATTTGGCGCGTGCGTGCGTATTCTTCCAAGAATGCTTCTTCTGCGGCGGCGCTGTCGCGGCCACCGGTGGCTGCGGCGTAGCGGAAACTGCGGAGCATTCCGGCGATGTCGACGGCGGGGGAGCGTAACCTGCGTCGGTAGGCGAGGGTGCGGGAGGGTTCCCCTTCGAAGTCGAGAATCTTGAATTCGGAGTCGTCATCGCCGGGGACGCTTTCGCGGATAAGGACCTGGCCCAGGTGGTAGTCCCCGTGGATGCGCTGCGGGGCGAGGTTTCCGGTTTCGAGGCCCCGCGCTTCGGCTCCCATGCGGGCGAAAGCCTCGTGCAGGGAACTCATCGATTCCAGCAACTGTTTGGCCAGAGGGTCGTGGCTCGCCTGGAGGAGTTTTTCCAATTTGTCGAAGGGCGGGGGCTCGTTTCCGACATCGGTGCCGGGGAGCGTTTTCAGTGCGGCGTGCATGCGGGCGGTCGCCTTGCCGAGCGCTGCGGCTTCGCTGGCGTCCATCTTTTTGCAGAACTGCTCCCAGGCGTCGTTTGCGTTGGGGACGAGCTGCTCCAGGATTCCGAGCGCGTATGTTTCCCCAGAATTGGCTTTGTAGAGGCATTCCCCGTAGAGTCGCGGGGATGTACATGTGCCGGAGCAATCCAGGTGGCGCAGGATTTCGGCTTCGGGATGGGTTCCCGCTTGCAACCGCCGGTACAGTTTGAATATGCTGTGGCCCGGGACGAGGAACGATGAGTTGCTTTGTTCTCCCGGGAAAGGTTTCGCACCGAGCAAGTCCCCTTGCCCTGCACATTTTTCGACTTGGCCGTTTTCACGGGTGCGGGCGCTGAGGAAGACGAACGTTCCGCGTTCCCCGGCGAATTCCCGGTTGCCGGAGTTCCCGGCGAAACCCGCCTCGAGGATGGCCCCCATGCGGGTCTCGTCGGCTACAATGGCGTACTTGTCTTGTTCCCCGTCTGCAAACGAGATGTCGAGCAGGGTAATCTCCGTGTTGCCGATTTGGGTGGAGTCCGCAATGTGGATACCCGAAATATCCCGGTTCCTGCCCATGAACCAGCGCTTGTTGCGGATTGTCTCGATGTCGATTGTGCCCTGCATTGTCCTGTGCGTCCTGGGGCTAGTGGTGCCCCGGGGTAGGGAGCGGGAGGAAGTATCCTTGGTTGCGGAGCGTGGCGAGTACCTTCAGCCGGTTGGGGACGCTTTCGTTCGGGAATCCGTCGATGACGAACTGGGGAATGCGCTTCTGGGGCCGGAAGGCTAGCGGGATGTCGCTGTAATCGCCCAGTTGCCAGGCGACCAGGAGCTTGTCGAGGAAATCCCCCCAGGGGAAATTGTCGGCGGGCTTGAGCGTGAACTGGGCCGGTTTCTTCGCATCCCGCCCCGTGAGCAGGAGCGACCCGTCGCGAAAGCAAAGAGAAAGCGCAGCCAACCGTTCCTCGTTGGAGGTGGCGGGCTGCGCCGGAATTTTAATGATAACGTCCAATTTTTCGAACCCGAGTTAAGCGGCTAAGAGGTCCCGCTGGATCTGGGCGTACTGGTACATGGATATGGAAGTTATCTTGATTATCAGGTCACGAGCGAGACCAGCTTTGATCAACGCCCGCACGTAACTGAGCTTGTCTATATCTGGAGATGTCATTGTTTAACCTCGCTGTTTAGTTTTGGTTCCCTTGTTTAGGGTGTGCCTCCGCATTAATAATTATAAGATATTTTTAAGCAAAAAGCGAGGGGTTTTAGTGAAAAAATGTGCAGTATTTTTAATCCAAAATTATGTAAGTTTATCTTAATCTTTTGATGGTTAACAACTTAACGAAATGAATAAAATTGTTTACAATTCAAAAAAAGTGAAGGCTCGTGACTAAAATCATCTTAAACCGCAATTTCAGCGTCTTTTAGGACGGGGAAAAGTGCCCTGCAAGCCTTGACTCTTTCCAGGTCGATTTCTGCTTCGAGGACTGTTTCTGTATCATTTGCCGCAGCAACAACGTTCCCTTCGGGGTCTAAGATTATGGAATGGCCTGCGTAAGGGTTGCCTCTGGCATCGCGACCGCAGGCGTTTACCGCGGCCACGTAGCACTGGTTCTCGATGGCGCGGGCCCGGAGGAGCGCTTCGAAGTGCGCCGTCCGGCTTTTGGGCCATGCGGCTTGTATCGTGAAAAGGTCTGTGCCCTGGCGTACCGCTTCGCGGTAGGTTTCGGGGAAGCGGAGATCGTAGCAGATGGTGGGGGCGATTCTCCATCCGTTGATTTTAAATAAAGTAACAGATTCTCCCGCGCGGAATGATTCCTGCTCGTGGAAAAACGGGTGGATTTTATCGTATCCGGCGAATTCGGACTGCTGGCCAGGTATGTAGATGCTGGAGTGGTTGGTGATGGCGTTGCCTTTTTTGGCAATGCCCGCCCCGAAGATGGTGCAGCCGGTCTTGTTGGCGAGGTCGGAAAGGACCGATGCGGTTTCTCCGTTGCCGTCTTCGAAGTTCTCGGCCTCGCTGGCGGGGTCCTTGGGCAGGTAGCCCGTGGCGAACATCTCGGGGAACAGGATAATGCCGCCACTTTTCACGGATGCGCTTTCGACGAGGGATACGGCATGAGCCAAGTTGCGGGCCTTTTCGCCTGGAATGGACTCCATTTGGACAAGATAAACGTTCTGCATTGCCAAAATTTAATAACGTTGGGCCCGTAAACTCAATTTTTCTATTTTATACTCTATGAAATTTCGCTCCGTTTTTTGGATTCTCGCTTTTTTTGCAGTTAGTGTGTTTGCAGCGACCCCGACGACCATTATTGGTGTCGTTCTTGAATCTGAATCTGATTTGCCTATCAAGGGCGTGAAAATCACTTACCGCAGCGGTAAGACTGTTGGTGAAACGAATTCCGACGGACGTTTTGAATATGACGTAGATTCCAAGAACGCGTCTCTTGTGTTTAGCAAGGATGGCTACGACAGCGTGTTTGTGGAACTTCAGGATTTTGCCGATTTACTGGACATGGTTGTCACGCTTGTCCCCAATGTGCGTGACCTAGGGTCGAGTACGGTGGTGGGCGGTGGTGAACCCATAAAGTGGGAACCTGAACGTACGGTGAAGGTCGAGTCGCTAGAAGATGCTGCCGGTATGCGTTTCGATATTACGGAGCATTTGAGCCAGATGCCTGGGATTTCGGGTCAGAAGGATTTTTCGAGCGCCTTGTATTATGAAGGTTCCCGTGCGGGGGATGTGGCCTATCATTTAGGGCAACTTCGCATTCCGAATATGCGTCACTTGGATGTCGGGTTCCCGGGTAATATTTCTGTAGTCAATCCGCATGTCTTGAGTGGCATAGAGGTCCATGACCATTATGGTTCGGGGCCGCTGGGGCAGGGCCTTGCAACATCGATTCAGTACATCCCGGAGCAACCCAAGGGAGAATGGGGACTCAAGGGAACTATGGGACTTACTGTCCAGGAAGTCGTTTTGGATATGCCTTGGTTCTTCTGGGATTCCTTCCGGATTTCGTTCCGCCGTTTGGATGACGAGGTGCTTAAGAACCTTGGTGAAAAGTTCTATACCGAATTCCGCAAGCGTGATGCAGACAGCGAATCTGACGGAGGCGGTGTGAAATCCTCTGATCCGTTTGATATGTCGGCTTTCGATATGTATGCGCAGTTAAGTGGTTCTGATTCTTTGGGTGACACTTGGGCTTTGCGTACGCTCTACAGTTCTGACGAGTATTCTATCATGCAGGATACTGCCACCCACACAGACAAGGTGAATTCTGTGAATGTTATCTCTGGCGAGCAGCAGTACTTGGTGCTTGGCGCTGAATACAATTCCAGGTTCGGAACTAGTGTTCATGCGGGTTATGTGCGGGAATATTTGAGTGATACGCTCCGCGATACGACTGGGTTCCGCAACCTTTCGGAGAATAAGGAACAGACTTCGTTCATCGACGGTTACGAGCAAATCCATTCCACAATCAGTGGTGGCTTGAGCAAGGATTTCAAGGGAAGTATTCTGGGTGCCGGTCTGAGTGGTGCGGTGCTGTACGAACAGCAGATTATCGAACGCAACTACCCTGAGTTTGGTGGTACGACTTCGCAGGATTATCAGACGGGTGTCCTTTCGGGAACGAGCCGCTTTAACTGGAGTGGCGATTACAATCGTTACATCTTTTCTGCAGGTGCAGTGGCCGACGCGGTCGACCACAATGCGCAGCCGACGGCTTCTTTGGACGCCGATGTGAATCTCTCGCATGCCGATTCCGCTTACTGGCATGTGTTTGGCAATACCGCCTACCGCAGCGACTGGAAACCCGATTTTGATAACGGAGAACTGACGGGTCGCCTTGAAACGGGAGCCTCTGCGAAATTGGGCTTTGGTTATCGCTCTAAGTATTTTGATGGACAGGTTGCAGGGTTCGGGCGCTATTATCCGGACCCGATACTCCCGATGCCGAAGGCCTATGCTTACTATAGGGACGTGACTCCTGTGGATTACGCTTGGTCGTTGGGCGGTGGCGTGAAGGTGGAATGGAAAACGTCTCATCATTTCTCCTTCTCGACGAACGTGAACTCCGTTTATGGTGAATACGAACTGGAGGGAGGAAACTCGATTCCTTGGGAAGCGAACGCCCGCCTCGATATGCTTTCGCACTTCCGTTACTACCCGCGCAAGGACTCCATAATCTCGGTAATCCTTACGCACCATGCGTTGTATCACCGTCCGTTGTATTACTATGCTATTACGCCGTCTGCATCCATCGACGAGAAAAACGGAACGCGTTGCCTTCGTGACTTGAACGAATTTACGAACTTGTACCGCACGGATATCCGCGTTAACTTGGACATTACGACGAGCAAGTATTTCTTCAAGAATGCCCGGTTCTACTTGGAAGTGGACAACGTCTTTGCGAAACTGGATGTGGAAGCCTTGGAATTCCTCGGAGGGCAGAATCCACGTGAGCGCTCGTGGGTGACGCGGGATAGGAACGAGGAATACTCGGATGGATTTGATCTTGTCCCGTTCATGGCTAAGGGGATGGGACTGTGGTTCCAGTTCGGTGTTGAAGTGCAGTTGGGAATTTAGGGGCTAGAATTTAGAGACTAGAGGCTGAGAGCCTTGTGGTATGAGAATCGTTCTGTTGCTCTTCTGCTTGTGCATGGTCGCGTGGACCCACGAGACGGATAGTTTATTCGTACCGAAGAAGCCCGCGAAGCCGGTGCGCTTTTGCAAGGCGGCCAAGCAGTGGATTGCTTATGCAAAGGCCGATTCTAACCTGGTCGAGATTACGTACATGAAAGGGCTCCGCATGGACTTGCGCTATGCGACGTTCGATAATGTTACTGGGCACGATCTTTATTGTGGCATCCGTCGTGCATTTGTGCATAAGGATGCGTTGCCCAAGCTGAAACGGGCCATTGCGCTATTGCGAAAGGAAATGCCGGGGGCTGCGCTGGTTGTGTTCGATGCAGCACGTCCGCTGTATGCGCAGAGCGCGCTCAAACGTGCCGTGGCAGGAACTCCCTACTCGAACTACGTGTCTTCGGGAAAGACGGGCGGGCTGCACAATTACGGGCTCGCTCTCGATATCGGCGTTGCCGACAGCACGGGCGCAATGCTCGATATGGGCACGGACTTTGATTCTTTTGAACGGTGCGCCGGCGAAGTGGGCGAGGCCGACGCTCTCCAGAGCGGGCGCCTGACGCAACAGCAGGTCGATAACCGGAACCTGTTCCGCAATATCATGAAGCGTGCCGGGTGGGTGCCACTCAGCAGCGAATGGTGGCATTTCAACGCGTACACAAGAACGTACACGAAGGAAAATTACCCCTTGTTCCCGATGTGAGGCGAGGGGGCTCGAGGCTCCAGGTTCGAGGCGCGAGGAGTGCACCAACCACTTCCTACTGTCAACTTCTTTTAACCCACTTTTTTCGTACCCTTCGGCAAGCTCAGGGTACTTCACAGCTCTTTCACACTCGCTCTTTTGAGCCTGTCGTTTAGTGCCATGCCGATACCTGTATTCGGAATCGGGTCCACGAGAATCAAGTCGTATTCGGGCTTGTCCAAATCGTGCATGAAGGCGTACAGGTTGGCAGTCGCCTCGGCCATGTCGCCTGATTCAGACAAGTTAACCGTTGCCGGGATGGGGCCGGGTTGCTTGCCGAATGCGATGCGCACGGTGTTTGCGGGGAGCTTGTAGCCGGCAGGGAGTTCACCGAAGTACAGCGGGACTTGCGGGCGGTAGTGCGTATCGCATTGGCCCGGCGCCGCCATGGGCTGCCCTGGTTTGCTCGTGGAATCCTTCACGTCTACGCTGCCGAGTACTTTTGCAAACATCTCCGGCGTAATGGCGCCGGGCCGGAGCACCGCGGGCTTTTCGCCTGCAAGCGAGATGATGGAACTTTCGACTCCCACCGTACAGGGACCACCATCGACAATGCCCGCGATGCGGTCGGCAAGCTGTGCTGCCACGTGCTCGGCGGTTGTCGGGCTCACGTGCTTGAACAGGTTCGCGCTCGGTGCGGCAAGCGGCAGTCCCGATTTCTTGATGATGGCCTGTGCGACAGGGTGGCTCGGGAATCGTACGGCGACGGAAGGCAAGCCGCTGGTACACAGATCTGGGATGCAATCCTTCTTGGGCAGGATAATCGTCATGGGGCCGGGCCAGTAGGCTTCGGCGAGTTTGTATGCGGCTTCGGGTATGTCTTTGGCAATGTCGCTTAGTTGCGCGATATCTGCAATATGCACGATGAGCGGGTCGAATGTCGGGCGTTCCTTGGCGGCAAAAATTTTGGCGAGGGCCTTGGGCTCAAACGCATTGCCGGCAAGCCCGTACACGGTCTCTGTCGGGATGGCGACGACTTCGCCCGCTTTGAGCAGGCGGGCGGCTTCGCTGACACTTGTCCATGGAGGGAATTTCATTATGGCACAAAAATAAAAAAGGATGGCGTCACTGCCATCCCTTAAATTGTGTTTGCACCCTGTGTTTATGCTTCGGGGGCCGCTGCCGGGGCTTCGACCTGGTCTTTGCGACCAAAAGCGAACACCTGATCGCAGGCAGTATTGAAACGCTTCCAAATCTTGTCGGACTGGTCGCGGGGTACCGCGCCGACTTCTTTCCACAGGTGGCGCAGGTGCTTTACCTTGTTCATGGATACACCCACAGTCTGTTCGTTCAAGTCGGTGAGCAGGTCTTCGGCCTGTTCGCAGAGCAACACCTTCTTTTGCAGGTTGTTCTGGCGGGCCTGTTCCTGAATGTCAAGCTGGTCGCGACGGCGTGTGAAGAAGTCGTCGCAGGCTTCGCGGAATGTCTTGTGGATGAGCAAGTCGTCGACACCGCAACTGCCCAGGTTGCGCCATTCCTTCTGGAGCTCGCGTACGGCTTCGGCGAGCTGGTTGCTGCCAGCGCTTTCGGCAAACTGACGGACCTTTTCGATCATGTCTTGCTTCTTGGCCTTCACTTCGTCGAGCTGCCTGTGGAGCACTTCGTCCTTTTCGGCACAGCGACCGAGGAACTGGTTAATCGTCTCATTGAAGCGGTCGCTGATGCTTTCGACAGATTCCTTGGGAACCATGCCGATGTTCTTCCATTCGGCTTCGATTGCCTTGACTGTCTCGATGAGCTCCGGCGTTATGTTGTTCATGTCAAGAGCTTCGAGCTTGTCGCACAAAGCTTGCTTTGCTTCGAGATTCTTCTGCTTGGAGGCGTCCATTTCTTCGAAGTGGGCGCGTTTCTTTTCGAAGAAGGCGTCGCATGCAGTGCGGAAGCGTGTCCAAATTTCATCGGACTTGCTCTTGGGCACAGGGCCAATTGCCTTCCAGGCTTCCTGGAGGTGCTTTAATTTGTTCGAAGTTGCATTCCAGTCGCTGGATTCCTTGATTGCTTCGGCTTCTTCGCAGAGCTTCACCTTCTTTTCGTAGTTCGCTTCGCGGGCCTGGTCTTCTTGCTTCAGGTTTTCCTTGTGCTGGGTGTAGAACGCATTGGTTACGGCCTTGAAATGGTCGAACAATGCGGCCATCGATTCCTTGGGAACCATGCCGATGGATTTCCATTTTTCCTGGATTTCCTGCATGGCCTTGAACTTGTCCTTCCAGAATATTTCGTTGTTGGCAACGAGTTCTTCGGCCTTCTGGCAGAGTTCTTCCTTGGCTTCCAAATTCTTCTGGCGTTCGGCCTGCTGTTCTTCGATGAACGGAGCGCAGTTCTCTTTGATCTTGTCGCAGAGTCCCTGGAACTTTTCGCGGTATTCGTTGAGCTTGGCCGGAGAGATGGGGCCAATTTCACGCCACTTGTTGCTCAGGTCGCGGAGCTTGGAGAGGACTGCTTGGCTCGGTGTTTCGTTGCTCAGCGTTTCCATCTCGGTGAGAATTTCGTCGCGGTCTTTTTCGTTGTGCCAAGATTCCCATTGCTGCATTTCCTGGAAACGTGCAGTAGCGCTCTTGTATTCTTGCCACAGGTCGTGGTACTTGAACTTCTGTTCGCCGACGATGGACTTCCATTCCTGGAACGTCTCGCGGAGCTTCTTGTTGATTTCCTTGAAGTTCTCGTTCTCGTTGATTGCCTTGACTCTTTCGATGAGAGCCGTGAGCTTCACCTTGTTTTCGGCAATCACCTTTTCGGCGTTCTCGTTGAACGTGGTAATCTTTTCGCTGAGCTTGTTGCGCAGGGCGTTGTAGCTCTGGAGGACGGGGTCGGCGCCTTCGAGGAGCGGGAGCTTTTCCCATTCGCGCACGATGGCGTGGAGATACTTGGATGTATTCTCGCTCGTGTCCGTATCGGCAAGAGCTTGGAGGCGTTCCAGCAGTTCTGGACGGGACGCTTCCTTGTTCTCGGTCTCTTCGTTATTCAGCTGACTTTCGAGTACGGCACGCTTCAAATCCTGTGCCTTGAAGAATGCCTGGTTGAAGCGCTTGACGCTTGCGGCATCCATGACGGACTTTTCGGCGTTCCATTCTTCGATGATAGCGTCGATGCGTTCGCCCTTTTCCTTGGCATCGTTTTCGTTGAGCAAGGATTCCAGTTCTTCAAGAGTTTCAGTGAGGTGCTGCTTCTTGGCCTGCAGTTCTTGTTCGGCCTTGAGTGCAGCAATCTTTGCTTCGTTCGCTTCGTTGCAGAACTTGATGAAACTTTCGTGAATCTTGTCGAGTGTTGCTTGGGCTGGACCCATACCCAAGGTCTGAGCTTCTTCCATCAGGGCTTCGAATTGCGGACGGATCGCCAGAGGATCCTTCTGGGCGGCAAAGTGGTGAGCCTGCTGGATAAGGGCTTCGCGCTTGCTGAACAGGAGCGCAGCGGCCTTCTGACCACCATCCTTGGCTTCCTTGGCCGCGCGGAGCTTTTCGGCGGCCATCTTGCGGATGGTGGTGTGCTTGGAGTTCTTGGAAATATCCTGGAGGGCGTTCTCGGACTCAATACGCTCGAACGCGGCTTTGGCTACGCTTTCCTTGGGGTCGCGGTTTGCGGCATAGGTGAGGAGCGATTGCTTGGAGCACTTCTTGACCAGTTCGAGTCGAAGTTCGGAAGACTTCATGGACTTGAGCAGTTCTTCGGCGTAGCGAGTGTCTTTCAATTCATCGAGATGCGCAATAATATCGGGAGTTGCGGCTTCGCGGAATTCTTTCAGCTTCTTGGTGATTTCTTCGTAGTAACGCGTTTCAGCAAGACGGCGGACCATCGCTTCGGTATCGTTTTTCGAAATGTTCAGCAGCGTAGAGACAATGGTCAGTTTTTTGATGGCTGCCAATCTTACGTCCTTGTCTTCATCGCGCAATGCGATGTTTTCCAGGATGTCCTGATGCTGTGAATTCAACTCGTCAATCGCCTCGATGCGCTTTTCAGGGTTGGAATTCTGCCATTTCGGTTTAAATGCGTCCAATAAGCTCATAGTAAACTCCAGGGAAGGTTCAGGCCCTTTGCGAACCTGTGAAACATAATCTAATTAAAACAATATTAAAAAATTTTAAAAAACTTTTATTTTGTAGGGTTTGATGCTATTTTTTAGCCCAATGTCGAAACGGATCCCCAAAACACAAGCGCCCGAAGCGGTTAGGATGAAGATGAAAGCGTCTTCCCTGGCCGAGTTCTGCGAGGTGTACATCCCGCAGGCCCCGTCCGTGTTCACTTACGGCGTCCCCGAAGGGGCCTCGTTGGAGCGCGGGAGCGTTGTCTGGGTCCAGCTGGCCAACCGCAAAAATCCGGTGCTTGCTCTCGTGGCGAAGGTGACTGCCGAACGCCCGGAGTTCGATGTGCGTTGCGCTTTCCCCCATGCTTCTGGGTACGTTTTCAGTGAACGCTACATGGAAATGCTGGAGTGGACTTCCCGCTACTATATGAGTACGCCGATGAAGGCCCTGGACGTTTTTTGGCCAGCCGAGTTCGAAAAGTATCTAGATGCGCTTGCTGCCGGTGTTGGAAATTCTACCGATGATTTGCCCGGCAATGCCGTGGCGAAAGATTCCGTTCCCGTGCGGCCAGATGCACCTCCTTTGACAGATGAACAGCGCGTTGCTTTGGAATCCCTTGTTGCAGACCTTTCGGGAAATGGTTTTCGCGGGACGCTATTGCATGGTGTGACCGGTTCGGGGAAGACACGTGTGTATCAAGAACTGGCATGGGAAGCTTTGTCCCGTGGGTTGAAGGTCTTGATTCTTGTTCCAGAAATCGGGCTTACTCCGCAAACGTCAAAACGGTTCGAGGATTTTTTGCAGGTGCCTGTACAGGTGCTGCATTCCGCGCTTTCTGCTCCGAAAAAGCGTGCGGCTTATGTTTCGGTGTTGTGTGGCGAGGCGCGAGTCGTACTCGGGACGCGCAGTGCAATTCTTGCACCATTTGATTTCGATGTCGTCATCTTGGACGAAGAACACGATTCCTCCTTCAAACAACAGGATCCGGCCCCGCGTTACCATACCCGAGAACTCGCATTCCATGTAGCGCACAAGTACGGAGCCTTGGTTGTTCTCGGGAGTGCCACGCCGAGCCTCGAGACTTACCGCAATGCGGTTTTAAACAACATAAAGCTGTTGAGGCTCAAAAAACGCGCGACGGCGGCATCGCTCCCCGATGTGCGTATCATAAACATGGCCAAGGTGTGTCAGCAAAAGGGCCTCATGTTGTCGCCGGACCTCCGCGACGCTTTGGTGGAGTGCGTTGCTGGCGGGGAACAGTCTATTGTGTTGATGAATCGTCGCGGCTACTCAAAAATTCGCGTATGCAGCGAATGTGGCGAAACGCTCTATTGCAAACATTGCCATGTTCCGCTAGTTTATCATAAACAGTATGGTTCCTTGATGTGCCATTACTGCGGCTTGCTCTATCCGGTGAACACTCCGTGCCATTCTTGTGGTGCGGGAACGTTCGAGTTCGTTGGCGGCGCTATCGAAAAACTGGAAGAAGAAATTGCCGAGTGGGTGCCCGGTGCGAAGATTGTGCGTATGGATCGCGATACGACACAGAACGTGGGGTCCGTTGAAAAAATTTTAGATGCGTTCCGCAATCGTGAGTACAACATTTTGCTCGGGACGCAGATGGTTGCGAAGGGCCACGATTTCCCGGGCGTGAGGCTGGTGGGTATCGTGGGTGCCGACAGCGGCCTTGGCTTGCCGGATTTCCGCAATACAGAAAGGCTGTTCCAACTGTTGAGCCAGACGGCCGGTCGTGCCGGTCGCGCACAGGGGGGAGGCAAGGTTCTGGTGCAGACGCTCAATCCCGACGAACCGGTGATGCGCTTTGCTCTGCAACACGATTTTGGTGGTTTTGCAGAATGGGAAATGCGCAACCGTGGCGAGGCGTGCTATCCGCCGTTCTGCAAGTTGGTGGAAGTCTCGTTCGGCAGCAAGGATGAATCGCTTTTGCGCGAAGCCGTTGGCCGTGTGGAAAAAATGTGCCGTGCGGAAAAGTCGATGACGGTGATGGGCCCGGTGGATGCGTTTGTCCCGGTGGTGCAGAATGTTCGCTGGGCGAAACTGTATTTAAAAACGAACGAGCTTACGCCCGTTCGTCGAATTCTTTGGCCCGTCGTGAACGCTGCAAAACCGTGGTTCCCTGGCGTAGAGATCAAGGTCGAAATCGAATAGGTTAACCTACTTCTGCTTCAATATGGCACGGAGTTCATCGGCGGCCCTTTCAAGGTCGTCGTTGATAATCGTGTATTCGTACTTGCCCTTGGTCTTTGCGAATTCCATTTCTTTCTTGGCGTTTTCGAGACGCAGCCGGATGACTTCTTCGGAGTCGGTGCCGCGCCCGCGCAGACGGCGTTCCAGTTCCTCCTCGCTCGGCGGGAGAATCAGGATGCCAGTCGCATCGGGGTAAACCTTGTCAAAGTTCACCTTGCCAAAAACGTCGAGGTCGAACAGCACTCGCTTGCCTTGGCGGAGCATGTCTTCGACAAAGAACTTGGGCGTGCCGTAGTAGTTGCCGTGGACCTCGTTCCATTCGATAAGGCCGTCTTCCTTGATCAACTTCTCGAACTCTTCCTTGGTCTTGAAGAAGTAGTGGACGCCATCCACCTCGCCTTCGCGCGGCTTGCGCGTGGTTGCCGAAATGGAATACACGATGTCGGGGAATTCCCCGATGACCTTGTCCTTGAGGGTTGTCTTGCCCGCGCCGCTTGCGGCGCTCATGACGAAAAGTTTATTGCGCATAATAAAGTGGTTAGTGGTTAGTGATTAGTGGTTAGTGGTTAGGGCTTAGAAAGTGGTTGGTGGTTAGGAATGAAAGAACTCATGATAATCGCATTCCTATTTGCTAGCCACTGTCTACTGTTTACTAACCACTGTTTACTTCTTACTTCCTACTTCTTATCCTCAATATACAGCGGGCGCTGCTTGACTTCGTCGTAGATACGGCCGATGTATTCGCCGAGGATGCCGATGGAAATCAGCTGGATGCCGCCGAAAAACACGATGGCGGTCATGAGCGATGCCCAGCCGGGGACGGTTGTCGCGGGGTTGAGGAATTTCTCGAGGATAGACCAGACGAGAAGGCCGAACCCAACGATGACCGCGGTGAAGCCGAGATAGAAACTGATTTTGAGCGGAGCAGAACTGAAACCGGTGATGCCGTCGAAGGCGAGGCGCAACATCTTCTTGAGCGGGTACTTTGAAGTGCCTGCGGTGCGTTCGGCGCGGTCGTACTTGACGCCAATCTTCTTGAAGCCGACCCAGCAGACGAGCCCACGCAAGAAACGGCTGCGTTCCGGCAGGTTCTTGAGCTGGTCTACCACGCAGCGGTCCATGAGGCGGAAGTCACCGGTGTCAGGCGGAATATCGATGCTCGTGAGCTTGCCGATAAGGCGGTAGAAGCAGAACGCAGTGAAACGTTTGAAGATGGTTTCACCCTTGCGCTTGTTACGCTGTGCGTACACGACCTGATAACCTTCGCGCCACTTCTCGAGCATCTCGTGAATGAGGCTTGGCGGGTCTTGCAGGTCACCGTCGATGATGACGACGGCATCACCCGTGGCGTGGTCGAGGCCCGCACTGAATGCGGCTTGGTGGCCGAAGTTGCGGCTGAAGTTGATGATCTTGTTGTTCGGGTTGCCCGGAAGCAGACTTTCGACGATTTCGCGGGTTTTGTCCTTCGATCCATCGTTCACGAATATGAGTTCATGTTCGACGTTCTTGAGTTCTTCTTCAAGGACTTCGTATGTCTTTGCTACGATTTCTTCTTCGTTGAATACGGGGATAATTACGGATAAGAGCATTATTTTACTTCCGGGTTGATGAGGTCCACGTGGGCGCAGTCTATGCTGCCATTCGCGATGGACTTGATTGTGATTTTTTGGATGTCCTTGATTTCAGTGGAGAGAGTTCCGAGGAATCCAGCTTTGAAAAATTCTGTTTCGGCGAGAACTTTGTCGTCTCCGAGCACCTGTATCTTTACACCGTTGCTGCAGAGCGATTCGTCGTCGAGGCCATACTGCATGGAGAACGTGTTGAATTTGCCTTCGAGGTTGAATACGGTTTCGGAGGCGGCATGGGTGCCGTAGCCGAATTTGAACCTTTTCCCGTTCACGGTCATCTTGTTGCCGTCAATGGATTCGTTGGTGTGCAGCGAGCCCCAGGCTTGCTTGTGGCTTTCGAACTTGACTCCGTTTAGGGCGAGTGCTCCGTCCTTCGCGTTGAAGTAGTAGTCTTCGATAGTCCCGATGACTTTTTCGTTTTGGTCCTTGACCGTGTAGACAATCTTGTTGTAGCCGGTTGAGACACTGTCCTTGGGAACGCTGACTTGCAGAGAGCCGGCTTCGTAGTGGCCTTCTACAAGGATTCGGTCGTTCAGGTCTACCTTATATGTCCACTGGCGGGCTTCTGTACGGGAATCCTTCAGGTTAATGCCGAGGACAAGTGCTGTGTCATTCATTTCGGGAACGCCGACCGTAATCATCTTAGACGGGTCGTAAGATTTGCGGCCCAGGAACTTGGCGATTTGTACCCAGTAGTTGTTTGTGATGAGAATGTTCTTGACGCCTTCCAGTTCCATTTCTTTTTCGAACACGTCGCAGGTCGTCGCAATGCGGTGCTCGACGGCCTTCTTGTGGTATGTCTGGCTGTCCCAGCAGTCAAGGCCTCGGATGTAGTAGACTTCGTCGTACTTCTGCATCAAGTCCTTGATTGCATTGTCGTTCATCTTGCGTGCTTGGTCATAGTGGATGGACGAAATGCCGTAACCCACGAAATGCCACGGGCGCCCGTAGATGAACAATCTGTTCTTTGCAGGCATCTCCTTGAGCCAGGCGAGAATCTCATGTTCTTCGATGGTCAGGTGGTTCCTGTTGTACATGATGTTCTTGTTGAAGTCCGGCTTGTAGTGGGCGGTCCACCCAGAGAGTACCACAGCAACGACAACGGCCGCGAGTACAGTGAAGCGCCCTGCATTCTTGGACTTGGAATCCAGACTCGTTTTGACGATGGTTTCGACAAAGTGGGCGATGGGGAGTGCTGCGACAAATGCCATGGACGGCAACATCACCAGACTGTAACGCTGGTTGATTTCGATACCGAAGTCACCAGAGACGTTTTCAAGAATGACGTAGGTCTGCAGGTGGTAGATGACGAGGAAGGCGAGAACTTCGAGGTAGAAGAAATCCTTCTTGCGCAGGTCGTAGAATGCGCGGAACAAAAGGTAGGCCGCACCCAGCGCGAACAGGTAGTTAAAGTAGCTGAGGAACGGGTTGGAAAGTTCACCGTTGTCGTTGAGCGGCTTCGTCATGATTTCCCAGTTCTTGAGCAAATCTTCGATGAAGTGTCCGTGTGCCTCGTATTCTCCGCCCTGGAATCCGAATCCCTGGAAGTAGCTGATGGTCAGGAGTGCGGGGACCGAGAACAGCGAGAGCGTCACGAAGAACGTGGGTGCCTTGTAGTCCTTGGAGTCAAGCAGCTTGGGCAATGCGAAGATGATGAAGGCGAACAGGCAGAATGCCGTCTCTTGGCGGGTCTGCGCGAAGAAGGCGAGAATGAGCGCGAGCAGGGCCCAGTGTTTGACGGTGTTGCGGTCAAACGCCCACTTGAACACTAGGAGTGAAAGTGCAGAGAGGAATATGTAGAGCGGTTCCACCGACATGGCGCGGAATTGGAACAGGACGGTGGGTTGTAGTGCGAGCAATAGCGATGCGAAGAAGGCGAGCAGCGGCTGCCTTGTCCATGCGACGATGGCGAAGAACATCAGCAAGAACGACAGCGGCAGCATCAGGAGTTCCAGGTTGAATATCCAGTGGAGGTCACTGCCGAACAGAGGCATTCCTATGTAGTACAGGAACGAGAGCCCCTTTGTCTTAAAGCTGTTGGACTTGGAGGTACATTCCAGCTTGCCGTCGGAGAAGAGACCCTGGTTGCAGGTGCCGCTCTCGTGATTGTAGAACATGTTCTGCGCGACGGACATGAATACGCTCTCGTCGCTCTGGACGCGGTGGCGTGCTTCGATTTGCGTTGCAGCGAAGATTGATACGGCGACCGCGAATGCGAGAGCCAGGATGCTGAAAGCCTTTGCAGGGAGGATGCCGCGGAACCATTCGCGTAAATCCTTGTTCAGAACAACGAGCAGGACGATTGCGAGGGCGAACTGCACGCAGAAGAGCGGAATGGGGAGGTTCAGGTCCAACTGCCGGATGGTTTCCTTGTGCCCGATGTTGGGGGCGAGGTAGACCAGGAAGGGGATTGCGAGGGCGATGACCACTCCCGCGATTCCGACAGGATGGGCTAAGTTCTTGAGTATTGCCAAGATATAGTTTTTAATCTTCATGTTTCTATTCCAAAAAACAATTAAAACCGCTCCTTTCGGGGGCGATTCCGTCGTTTACGGCGACTTCGGGTGAAAATATAAC
Source organism: uncultured Fibrobacter sp. (assembly GCA_946405515.1). Classification (GTDB taxonomy): domain Bacteria; phylum Fibrobacterota; class Fibrobacteria; order Fibrobacterales; family Fibrobacteraceae; genus Fibrobacter. Next base: position 76,623 of record CAMJHM010000002.1, read on the forward strand.
TTTTTCTGAAATACCCGATTTTTATGCAAAAAAAGGCGGGGCATAAATGACTTTTCATCTTTATGCCTTGAGAGAGTGGCGAGAAAAAACTACATTTGGCGCGTAAAAAACAACATCGAGAGAGGTTTTACCGTGCAAGATGCTCTAGTTACAAAAGCAGCCGACAACGTCCGAATTTTATCCGCTGCCATGGTGCAGAAGGCGAAGTCCGGGCATCCGGGTGGTGCGATGGGCGCCGCCGACGCTACGACGCTTTTGTTTGCGGAATTTTTGCGCTTCGATCCGGACGATCCGGAATGGATGGGCCGCGACCGCTTCTTCATGGACCCGGGCCACATGAGCCCGCTCCTGTACTCCGAGCTCGTGCTCACTGGCCGCCTCACGCTTGACGACGTGAAGGATTTCCGCCAGCTTGGCAGCCGCACTCCCGGCCACCCCGAACTGGACGTGATGCTCGGCATCGAGAACTCCTCGGGCCCGCTCGGTATCGGCCACGGCATTGCTCTTGGTGCTGCTATCGCCGAACGCTTCATGGTGGAACGCTTCGGCTCCATCCTCGAGCACAAGACGGTCTGCCTCGTTTCTGACGGCGGTCTCGAAGAAGAAATTGCTTACGGCGTGGGCCGTATCGCCGGCCACCTCAAACTCTCGAACCTCATCTTCTTCTACGACGCGAACCAGGTGCAGTTGAGCTGTAAGACCGAAGACGTAATGAGCCACGACTTCGTCGGCCAGTACAAGGCATGGGGCTTCCGCGTTATCGAATGCGACGGTTCCAACATCGCCGAACTCCGCAAGGCATTCAAGGAAGCCTGGGCCGAGAAGGAAAAGCCGACGCTCGTGTTCGGCCACACCACGATGGCGAAGGGCGCTGTCGCCGAAGACGGCAAGAGCTACGAAGGTGCTGTCTCTACGCATGGACAGCCGCTCAACGCTGCCGGTGCTTCTACCTCTGCAACAGTCAAGAACCTTGGTGGTAATCCGGATGATCCGTTCCTGGTGTTCGATGATGTGAAGGCTAGCTTTGAAGCCCGCGCCGAAGAACTCCGTAAGGAAGTTGCCGAATGGAAGAAGGCTAAGGCTGCATGGGACAAGGAAAACGCCGAAAAGTCCGCAACACTCAACGAATGGCTCTCTGGCAAGGGCGTCAAGCTCAACCTCTCGAATCTCCCGATTAAGGAAGGCGTTGCCACCCGCGTCACTAGCGGTACGGTCCTCGGTTACCTCGCCGAAAATTACCACAACATCATTTGCAGTTCCGCTGACCTTTCGAACTCCGACAATACGCAGGCTTTCCTCGACAGAACGGGTATCTTCCGTGCTGGTGATTTCAAGGGTGCTTTCGTTCAGGTCGGTGTTGCTGAACTCACGATGGGCGCAATTGCGAACGGTATCGCCCTCCAGGACGGTCTCTATCCGATTTGCGCGACGTTCTTCGTGTTCAGCGACTTCATGAAGCCCGCTATCCGCATGGCCGCTCTCATGGGTCTTCCGGTCAAGTACGTGTTCACGCACGACAGCTTCCGCGTGGGCGAAGACGGCCCGACGCACCAGCCCATCGAACACGAAACGCAGATCCGCTTGCTCGAAGATCTCACGAAGAAAAACGGCAAGGCCGAAATGCTCGTGCTCCGTCCGGCCGATGCGTTCGAAACGCTCGCCGCCTGGGAAATGGCTTTCGAAAACAACGACAGCCCGACGGCGCTTATCCTTACCCGCCAGGTGGTGAACACGCTCCCCGGCGAAAACCGCTACGAAGCCGCGAATGCCTGCCGCAAGGGCGCCTACATCGTGAGCGACAATACCGCAGCGGGCAAGAACCCGGACCTCACTCTTGTGGCGAACGGTTCCGACGTGCTCCTAGAGCACCAGGCCGCCGAACTCCTCCGTGCCGAAGGCAAGGCCGTGCGCGTCGTCTCCATGATTAGCCCGGCTCTCTTCCTCAAGCAGGACAAGGTGTACCGCGACCAGGTGCTCGTGCCCTGGACTCCGGTGTTCGCTCTCTCCAGCGGCCTCCCGGTCCTCTTCGACCGCGTGGTTGGTGGCTTTGGCAAGGCCTGCGGTCTGGAACGCTTCGGCGCTTCCGCTCCGGCTGGCGTGCTCGAGAAGGAATTCGGCTACGTGCCCGAGGCTGT
>CAMJHM010000003.1 GCA_946405515.1 uncultured Fibrobacter sp.
CAAGCGTCTTCACGCCGATATAGTCATCGATGATCGTAATGGACTTCTTCGCCATGCCGTAAATCTGCGTGTAGGCGACGTCGGCATCTAGCTTGCGACCGTTCAGTATCAGGAAGTGCTTGTGGGTACTCGGATCCACGAAATTCTCCATGACTTTCTGGAGGTCTGTTTTCATAATGGAGACATCTTGGCGGATTTCGGCTATTTCTTTTGTATTCTGAATCGTGTGGGCAGCGACCTGCGCAATACCGTCAGATTCGAGTAATAGGCGATTTTCATCAACAATATAGTCCTTCATCTTTTTGAAAAGCCGAATGAGAGCCATACTCTGCTGAATTGCTAAATCGCCTTTTAACACACTCATAAGCATATAAACGCCTTGTTCTGTAAAGGCATAAGGCAGCTTTCTCGTGCCGCCCCAACTTGATGTGCATTTTTTGCACATCAAGATTTGCATTTCTTCCTCGGTCAACTGAAATCGAAAATCTTCTGCAAATCGCTCAATATTATTTTTTACCTGACGATTAAAAAATCTTGTTTCATACCCGTAAATTTCAGCCAAATCAGCGTCGAGCATCACCTTTACTCCGCGGATGGTATATATCCGAGACTTGAGCAAGTTTTCGTCAATCAGTGAAAAGCCTGAATTTACTATAACCAATTCCGTCTTTTTCTTCATTTTGCCCCCTTTGCAAAAAAAAATGGATCGCTCCGCTTGCACGGATAGCGATCCATAATACCACCTTTTCTGGTGTTGGGAGTAATATACAAAAATTACACGAACACGACTTCGTTGCCGACGCGCGGAGATTCCGCGCGGTTCGGAAGGCCACTTTCCGTGTCGGCGTAGCCGATGGCAACGGAGGCGTACACGCGTTCGTCTTCGCGCAAGCCGAGGCCACGCAAGTATTCGAGGAGCGTCGGGTCTTCGTTCAGCCACTTGAGCTGATTGATGTAGCAACTGCCGAGGTCAAGCTCGTTCGCGGCAAGCATCATGTTCTCCACAGCGCAGGCGACATCGGCCATGTTGTTGCCGTATTCCTTTTTGTTCGCGACCACGATCAGCACAGGCGCCGTGTAGCAGAACGAGTAGTTCCCTTTGCGTGCGAGCGTGATGGAATTCTTAAGGCTCTTGTACAAGTCTTCGCGGAGCTCCATCGCGGCAAAGGCGGACTGCACGAGTTCCTTGAGTTTCGCAATCACCGCAGCATCCGAAATCACGAAGAAGTGGTTGCTCTGCGCATTGCCGCCGGTAGGCCCGAACTGGCCTGCCTCGACAATCTGCTTCAACTTCTCGAGTTCGACAGGCTGAGCATTGAACTTGCGAGTACTGCGACGTGTGCGTATTGCTTCAAGCGTGTTCATACTACTTATCCAGCGGGAGCACGAGAATACGCGAGTTACGCTTCTGGTTGTAGTTGTCCCGCTTGCTCTTGGGCAAATCCTCAACCGTGCCGTCCTCAAATCCGAACGGGTAGAACCAGTCGAGCGCCTGCGTCGTGAGCAGGAACAATTTCTTGTAGCCCTTCATGCGCCCAATAGAAATCAGGTGCCGTACAATCGCGTCGCCGATGCCCGACTTGCGGTAGTTCGCGCCCACGGCAATGCCCGCAATTTCGGCCATGCCGTCTTCGAAGGCGTGCAACGCACCGCAGCCGTGGATGCTGTTGTCGATGCTGTACACCACGTAGTCCTTGAGCTTTTCGGAAATGCTTTCCTGCGTACGCGGCACCAGGTAGCCCTTCGCAATGTAGTCCTGCATAATCCGGAGGATATCCGGAATATCTTCGATGTTCGCGGGCCGGATACTGGAGTACTGGTTCGCGTACACCATGGTACCGTCGCCCCGCGCGCTGAAGACTTCCTGCAGCACACTGCCCTGGAATTCACCACTCAGCAAGTGGACACGATTCGCGCCCGCCTCGCAAGCATGGATGGCGTTCATCAGGTAATCCATCTGCGCAAAATTCAACACGTCGGAATTGAGTTCCAACAGTTCCTTGGCCTGGTCCACGTCCAAAGCCGAAATCACGCCCGACTCGGTGGGTTCCAGGTACTTGGTGTTCTTGCCGGTCACGAGCCCCTTGAGCTTGATACCGTTCTCGTTACCGATGAAGAACAGCTTGCCCACCTTCATGTACTTGCAAATCTCGGTCGCAAGTTCGGTAGAACTGATGTTGTACGCATGCCCGAGCTTGTTCCAGCCAATCGGCGGAATGATGGGCACGAACTTCTCGTCCAAAAGCTGTTCGAGGATGTCGCGCTGGATGCGTTCGATCCGGCCCGTCCTCATGTAGTCCACGCCGTCGATAACGCCGAGGCTCCGCGCCAGCACCCAGTTGCCCTGGATGCCGCTCAGGCCGCTCGCCGTGAGGTGGCTCATGATGCGCTGGGCAACGCCCAAAGACGCCTGCTCGATAAGGGGCAGGGCTTCTTCGCTCGTAAGCCGCACGCCGTCGTGGAACTTGGACTCGATTTCCCAGGCCTTGAGCTGTGCGTCGATACTCTTGCGCGTCCCGGGCACGATAATAATACGGATACCCGCCTTGTGCAACAGGGCGATATCTCGCATGAGCACCGGGAACAGAGGGTGGTCCATGAGGCTGTCATCAATCTTCAAGATGAAGAGCTGGCCCTTGAACCGGTCCATGTAACCGAAGACTTCCCGGATGAACCCGGCAACTTCGAAGTGCTGAGAGTAAAAATCAGACGCAGACTTGTTCATGGTTGCAACCATAAATTAATTCTTGGTAGCGGGTTTCGCCGCAGGGTCTGCCGGAGCAGCCGCCGGGGCGGCAGCCGAATCCGCCGGAGCACTGGCTGCAGGCTGCGGTTCCGGATTTTCAGCATAGACCTTCAAAAGATGAACTTCGAACACGAGGAGCGAGTTCGCCGGAATTGAGGGAGGAACGCCTTCTTCACCATAGGCGAGAGCACTCGGAATCCAGGCCTTCACCTTTTCCCCTTCCTTCATGACCATCAAGAGGTCTTGCCAACCTTCGATGACGGCACTCACCGGAAATTCCAGGGGTTCGCCACGCTTGACGCTATTGTCAAACTCCGTCCCGTTGAGCAAAGCACCCACGTAATGCACCTGGACCTTGTCCGATGCCTTGGGTGTAAGTCCAGTTCCAGTCATTATAACCTTATACTGTACGCCCTTCGGGGTCGTCTTCACTGTAGAATCCAGAATATTTTTCGCCAAGAACTGGGCCTGTTCCTCGAGAGACTTCTTCGCGGCAGCCTTTTCCTCGGCATCCTTCTGCTGCTGCATGCGCAAAAGCAGGTCCTGTAGTGCCGCCTCAGCCGCGGAATCGCTCATCAAAGGAGTTTTCGTCGAATCCATCTGGTCGTCAATGGCTTTTTTAACCAAATCCATCCGCAACGGGACATTCACGGCAGCAATCGCCCGGCCCAAGTCTTTACCCAAAGCATAGCTGTAACGATCCTGGTCGGTAATCAGGGTGTCTAGGCGAGCAGGTGCCTGCACCGCAGTGGAATCGGCCGAAGCAGGTTCAACAGCCGGTTTCTGGGAGCCGCCGCAGGCAAAAAGACCTGCACAAACGGCAAGAGCGGAGGACTTGCATATTATATTCATTTTTCCCTCGAACATGGTTAGAATCACCCAAATTTCACACTATAAATGTAGGATAATATATGATGTTCGTCACAATGAAACCAAAATGATGGTTAAAAAAACAATACCAACCGCATTTTTTTTCAAAAAATCGGCATTTCCGTGAGTTAAAACACGCAAAAAGCACAAACGTAAACAAAATTCAACAAACCCCTTTGATTTTTGTAACTTTTTTCTATCTTTAGTAGTGGATTGGGTTTTTTAAAGGAAAAAACCATGTACAACAATTTTGCACACATCATCGAAAATGCGACAAGCCAGAAGCGTTTGTTCGATTCCTCGATTGAAAGCGTGAAAGACCTGTTGGACCAATCCGTCCAGGGCTCAGTCGAGAATCCTGAAAACATTCACAAGGTGGAATTCGCCCGCACCGGGTTCCGCACTGGGTGGCTCCGTGGTTCCCTTTCGTACCCGTGGGTCGTTGTTTGCATCATTGTCCCCGCAGTGCTTGACACCCTGATCTAACCGAGAGGTTGGGTCGGCAAGTTAACACGGCGAAAGCGTTTCACCTTTATTAGCCCCTTTGGGGGCTTTTTTTTATTCCCAGAATATCTATCTTTGTTTCCGAAAAACGGGTAAAAACGCCCTAACGGAGACCTTATGGCAGCACTCATCCTCGACGGCAAGGCCCTCGCCAAGACCACTGAAGAAGAACTCAGCGCCCGCGTGGCGAAACTCAAGGAAAAGACGGGCAAGACCCCGATTTTGGCCACCATCCTGGTGGGCGACGACCCAGCCAGTGCCACCTACGTCAAGATGAAGGGCAACGCCTGCGCCCGCGTGGGTATGGAAAGCATCCGCGTGGTGCTCCCCAAGAACACCACCACCGAGGAACTCCTCAACAAAATCCAAGAACTGAACGACAACCGCGACGTACACGGCATTCTGCTGCAGCACCCGGTCCCGCGCCACATCGACGAACGCGCCGCTTTCGAAGCCATCGATGCCCGTAAAGACGTGGACGGTGTGACCTGCCTCGGTTTTGGCCGCATGGCGATGGGCGAACCCGCCTACGGTTGCGCGACTCCTGCCGGAATCATGCGCCTTTTGAAGGCCTACAACATCCCGCTTGCCGGCAAACACGCCGTAGTCGTCGGCCGCAGCGCCATTCTGGGCAAGCCGATGGCGATGATGCTTTTGAACGCCGACTGCACCGTGACCATCTGCCACAGCAAGACGCAGAACCTCCCCGAATTCGTGAAACAGGCCGACATCCTCGTGGGTGCGGTCGGCAAACCCGAGTTCATCAAAAAGGAATGGATCAAGCAGGGCGCGGTCGTGGTCGACGCCGGTTACCATCCGGGTGGCGTCGGCGACATCGAGAAGGGTCTCGACGACGTGGCATCCGCCTACACGCCGGTCCCCGGTGGCGTGGGCCCCATGACCATCAACACGCTCATCTACCAGAGCGTGGAAAGCGGTGAAAAGTATTTGGGATAGGCTCGAGGCGCGAGGCGCGAGGCGCGAGCAATGAGCGGTGAGGCTAGGGTCTCACACCTCATAGCCCCTAGATCCTAATCTCTAGATTCTCTGACGGAGATTGCTTCAGGGCTTCGCCCCTCGCAATGACAAACCTGCTGCCTCCCAACCACTAATCACTGCTTACTGTCTACTTCCTACTTACCCTTTCCTCTTATACCCGCTCAGGCCGAGCAGAATCAGGGCCGGGGTGTAGAAATACCACACAAAGTTATTTGCAACCGTAGCGACAATTTCTTGGACGCTATGGTCATCGCCCGTAGCTAGCGAAAGGCCAACGCAAGCGTCGCAGCAGAAGAACAAAATCATGCCACGCTTGATATTCCGCGCGTTCTTTTCAGGAAAGTACCCCTTCTTGGGCACCTTGCAAGCGACAATCAGCGAGCAGATGAGGAACGCGCCGTAGGTGGCGACAATTGGGACCGTCGGGCCCTCGAAAATGCGGAACAGGTGCAGCGCGTTCGCGATGAACATCACCCCGAACGGGATGCACAGAATCCACGGAGAACTGTTGTCCGTGTCGCTCGTGCGCGTATGGCGGTAAATGAACAAGGCCTGCACCACCATGAAGAAGCAGATGCCGAGCAACGTGTAGTCACTGCGGTGGTCCAAAAAATGGGAATAGTTGTGCAGAATCTTGAGGCAGAAGTCTGCGCACAAGGCCATCGCGAAACCGGCCTGTAGAAAGTTGCGGTCGCGTCTGCACAGGCAGTTACCGCCAATGAAGAACACGATAACCGTCATGATGCCGGTAACCGCAAACTTGGCGATATTCTGGTAGTTGCTGCTTTCGACGAGGCATTGCTCGACGGCGCCGCAGCGGTAAAACACGAGCCAGTCCATCACGAAAAACGTGATCATGAGGACACTGACGAGAATTAAAAGCAAAGTAATGAGAGTTTTCTTGTTCATGCAATTTAATATAAGCAATCTATGTCAAATTCGCAACAAGAAATCTTTTTAATATCGAACAATTCCTTCGAACAAACGCATGCCCGACCTGTCGAGAATCTGGACAACATAGTATCCGCGCGGTTGGGCAGGGCCCATTTGGACAATCCCGTCCCCGACAAATTCAGCCGTTTTCACAGGAATCCCCTGCATGTCGTACATACGGAACACAGTCCATCCGCCGTTTGTGCCCGTCACCCGAATCCCGTCTCCGAATCTGTAGGCACGGACAAGGGAAGCGAGCCGCACGTTTTTGAAGGAAGTTGTCGATGTGTCCTCGGGAGGTTTCTCGACATAGGGATGATCCGGGTCGTCCACCACGACCTTGACCTTCAATTCCGTCTCGCAACCCGACGGGTTCACATACTTGCCCGTGTAGATTCCGCTCTTTGTCCCGTCCATGTTCTTGAAGCGGGCTTCACGGCCCAGGTAATAGTAGTCATTCGGGCCGGTCCAGCTCCAGCGACCGCCCTCGTACGGATGCGGGCCAATCACCAGGGAATCGCCCTTCTTGAGCGAGACTTCCGTCGCCTCGTCCCAGTCACCATTGTGGATCTTCACGTAAGAGATGACCTCCGACGGAGTGCAGTCCGTCCCTTCCACATCCGCGACAACCATCGTCGTGACGGTATTCGACTTCGCCGTCATCGCAAGCGAAGTACCGCTGATGGCGATATCGTCAGCCGGCTTGAGGCTGCCCGGCAGCTCAAAGCGCACGACCTTCGCGGTTGTCCCTAACTTCTTGAACTTGCTCAAGTCAAAGTTGTACTTCACGTCGCTGCTGCCGCTGTTCCGCACGACGATGACCAGCGCCCCGTCGGGGCGCAGAGCGGCAACCGTGTTGCCGTTGTCGCTATCGATAATGCGCGAACCCGGGCGAATGTAGCGGCTGAACGCAGCGTGCATGTAGTAGCGCGGCATGTACGAGAATGTCTGCTTCTTGTGGTCCGCCTTGATTGAACGCCAGTTCTCGGCGGGGTCGGCAATCTGCCAATCCACCCAGGCCTCGGCCTTCAGGTCGCGCAAGTCCTGGATGATGACGTTCGCCATCCAAAGCGCGATATGCTCGTCGCCGTCCTTGCTCAGCGGGCCCGTCTCAGACTGCCAAAGGCGCTTGTCCATGCTGAAGGCGCGGTTGTAAAGTTGCTTGCGGTAGCTGCCGTCGGAATAGCTGTGCGTGTTCACCTGGCCCAAATAAGAAAGCGCCTCGGAGGTGTAGTTGCCCAGCTGGTCGTGAGCCTGCTTGATGGACGTCTCATCAGCCGCACTCACAGACGTTTCCGGGAAGAGCCCCTTCTTCTTGAGAGCCTTGCCCAGTTCCACAATCATCTTGGACTGGTTGTTCTTGAAGCCGCAACCCTCCTGGCCACCGTTGGATTTCCACCAGCCGGCGCTGGGTTCGTTGAACGGCTCGACCGTACGGAACGTGAGCCCCCATTCCGTCTTGAAATGGAGCGCCACCTCGGAAAGATAATCCGCAAAGTCGTCGAAGTAATCTTCTTTCAAGTTGTCGGAACCGTCGTTACTGCCCGAGACGCAGCCGCTCTTGGTCATCCACCACGGAGGGGAATTGCTGAACGCCTCAAAAATCGGATCCTTGACCATCTTGTTGAGGCTGAGGGCGACGCCGCGCTGAGCGGGGTCGGCCGTCCAGTCAAAGTCGCCCTTCTCGGTCGGCTTGTAACCGGGAACCTTGCCGCCGCCGTCACCTTTCGTAAGGTGATTGTGACCAGGCTGGTCCCCGCCGCCAACGTTGTAACGGAAAATATTGTAACCCAAGCCCGTGTCGGGGTCGGCGACGGCACCCAGGAACTTGTCGCGGTTCGCCTCATCCCAGGCACCCACAAGAACAGCCCACCAGCAGAGGCTCGTGCCCCAGCCCTCGAAAACCTGGTACTTCTTAGACGGGTCGACAACGACCTTCGTCTGCGCGAAGGCGTTCGTGCAGAAGCATACCCCAAGAAACGAGGCAAAAACGAGACCTTTCAAGAAAGAATCCATAAGACCAACTCCATTTGTTCCCTGTTAACCCAAAGATGCTTTAAATATATCTTCTGAAAGGCAAAAAAACAATCGCGGACTCGGACGAAAAACGAAATGGCAGGCCGAAGCCCGCCATTTTTGCAAAGATTAGGTAAACCCGCTACTTCTGCAGATTCAAACTTGCATTCGCGGCGCCGTACAGGCTGATGCTGTAATCCTTGATGATGTACACCGGAATCTTGTTCAAAAGCGGACGGATGTTCGGGTTGTAATTCTTCTCGAACCACTGCATGAACAGGTTGTCGCGTTCGAGCCAGCGCAAATCCTTCTGCACCGTACCACCAGCCAGATAGAGGCCACCCAGCGGCAAGAACAACGTAGAAGCGTCGCTTGCAAAGCGGGCGAGCATCTTCACGAACAGGCGCATCATCTCGGCAGCCACCGGGTCGGTATCGCTGGCGCGGCTGATATACTTGGGGCGATCGTTCGGTTCCGTTTCTTCAATCTTCTTGAAGGCTTCGTTGTCGGGAACGCCGCGAGTTTCCTTCCACCATTCGTACATGTTGCGAAGTCCCATGCCCGAGACGAGCGGTTCCACGCCCGGCACGGTGCCAATCTTCTTTTCCATGTAGTCGTGGAATTCCTGGGAATCCTTGTCGAACGGGGCAAACGTAGAATGCCCACCTTCGGAGCAGGCCGGAATGTACTTCTCGCCGTCGAAAGCGAGGAAGCCAACGCCCATGCCGGTACCCGGACCGATGACCGCCTTGGTCGCCTTCTGCGGAGCGGGCTGGCTGCCGTCGGTATGCGTGAGCTTGAAAATCTGCTTGGGGTCGTCCACGGCGAGGGTCGGGATGCCGTAGCTGATGGCCATGAAGTCGTTGATGACAAGCGTCGGGATGCCGGTCGCCGCGGTAAGGGCTTCGCCGTCAACGCACCACGGGAGGTTCGTCATCACACACTTGTTGCAACCCACAGGGCCAGCGGCGCTGATGCAGATGTGGCTCGGCTTCAGGGCAGCATTGCTCTCGGCCGCAATCTTGAGCGTTTCGCGGATGGGCGCTTCGAGGCCGTCGATGTCCTTGGAGGGGCACACCGTTTCAAGAATCAGGGTAAACTTGCCGTCCTTGTAGCCGACCAGGCCAAGGTTCGTGTTGGTACCACCAATATCGCCCGCCAGCACAAGGCGGTCAAACTTCGCATCGGGATTAAGCCATTTAATTTCCATAATAAAACCTCGTTTTGCATTTTGAATATAGGAAAAAAAGATTATTTTATTATGGCAGGAACCTGTGGCAAAGAGGAATAAATGACGACATCCGACGAAATACTCAACAGGAACGAAAGCGAAGCAAACCTGCTTGTGGGGAACCTGATGCTCATCATCTGCATCATCTCGGTTGCCTTGGTTTTCATGCTCCTGCTTCTCGACTCGTTCATCCCGTTTGACCTCCTCCTCCCCCTCATCATCTCAGGAAACGTCATCCGCATCCTGCTGTTTCTCCTCATCCGGCAGCGCAACGGCAGAGGCCCGTTCCTCAAGTGGGTCATCTCGCTGTACATACTCGCCTTAGCCACCATTGTCTCGACATTGTTCGGGCAAATGGAATGGGTCCTTTTTGCAGGCCCGCTCATCATCGCCACTCGCTACTACGATTTTTGGTTCACTATCAAGATTGGCCTGATTTCCATTTTCTGGTCTATCGTCTTCAGTTTCTGCCTCATCCCCATCAGCATCTACTCCGGGCTAATAGACCTAAATCTCGCTGAATTCGGCGGAGATGTCGTCCTCAACGTCGCGCCGGGATTCCTCGGACTGAACAAGGCGGTCAATCTCGCCGCCGAGAACCTTGACCTCACATCCATTTTCGGTACAGTCGCCCTCTTTGACATCAAAGCAACATTCATTTTGGGTGCATTGCTGTTCATTGCCGCCATCATCACTAGGAACGGCAGACAGATTATCGAAAACGAAATTACCGCCGTAACGAAGACGATTAAGCAAAAAAGCAACGACCTCGAAAACCTCAACGCCCTCGCCGACAACATCAACGAGCTGTATTTCATCGACCCGTTCACGGGGGCCTTCGACCACACCGTCCGCAACAGGAATACAAACCTAGATTCCCTTGCAATGCGTTTTACGTTCTCGGATGATTTTTTCTCTAGCGTTGCAAAAATTTTTGACTCGCTCGTTCACGAACAAGACCGGATTCCTTGCCACAGGTTCTTCTCGAAAGAAAACTTCATGCACATCTTAGTCACAGGGGAGCCAGAATCCATTGAAGCCCGGTGGCTGCTCGCAAGCGAAGTCTTCTGGGTACGGAGCAAGGCTGTTCTCGGGTATAATAAGAACGGCGAAAAATGCGTTGTCTTGAGTGTAGAAGAAATTTCCTCGGAAAAAGAAACGCAAAAGCTCACATCCGTGCTTGCAGGCCTCGCCGACGATTTCGATTACATCAGCCATATCAACCTCGAAAACAACGAAGTCACGCGAATCCACACTTCGGCCAAGTTCATGCAGGGAATTATCGCCGTCGATCACAAGACTCCGCCCAACACATTCTCGGTGGACAACTTCAACTTTTTCATGGAAAGAATCGTTCACCCGGACGACCTCCCGGAATACCTCAAGGGAGGCATGCATCCATCGTTCCTCGAACGGCTCCGCAAAGAAAAAGTCATCAAGTTCCGCTGCCGCGTTAAACTGGAAAAAGGTTACTGCTGGCACAATGCGAAGTTCATCGTAAGCGAGAACAACCCCTCCAATATCGTAGTCGGCCTCGTCGATATCAACGACATTGTCAATTTTGAAAACGAGCAAGTGAACCGCGCCGTTTACGAAAACGCAAGGACATTTGCCAAGGCATTCACCCAGCGCTACGCCGTTGCCTACTACGCCGACTTGGCCAACAAATCGGTTACGACATTCCAAGGAGAAAAAGTCACGGACCGCTACTACGATGGCAGCCTCACTTATATGAAATCGGCGGAAAACTTCATCGTAGAGAACGTTCACGAAGACGACAGAGCAAGGATAATCCAATACATCCAGCCCGATTATATCCGTTCGCGCCTCGAAAAGGAAGGGTCCTACTCCACGACGTTCCGCGATGTTTCTACGACACCGTGCAAACTCTTCCGCATTGAAATTTTCTGGGGCCTTGACAAGGACCACGCCGTATTTGCAATAAGCGACATCACAGGCAAATCTTCCGAAGAAGCGCAAAGCTAATCGTTTCTGCGGTCCCGATTTAAATATATTGTCGGTATGCTGCACCTGAAATTTTCCCTGAACCTAGAAGACCTTGCCGACGAACTCATCGAGGCCGTCAAGGGTTCCTGGGGAAACCCGTTCCAGACACCCGTGGTAATCTTCCCGGACCCAAAACTGGAACAGTGGTTCAGACTGCACTGGGTAAAAAAATGCGGGACACTTGCGAACTTGAATTCCATGATGATAGACAAGTTCCTGCTCAAGATTCTCTGCCCCGACGACAACACGAAAAAGAAACTGAATGCCGACCTGCTCCGCAACGTTATCTGGGCATACCTCTACGGCAATAACGATGTAAGCGAAGAAGACGCCAAGGCCGAAAAGCACAACTATCACCTGCTCGGAGACGAAGTTGTCCGCTACTTGGAAACCGATGGCAAACTGGACGAACAGCACCTCTTTGACCTTTGCGGGAAGATGGCATCGCTCTTTTTGGAATACGAGACCTCAAGGCCGACGGGTTTTATCCGGAAAGGTGGAGCCGGAGACCTCGCCGAAGGAATTCTTGACCATTGGGAACAAGGCAACCTGCGAGATTTCTTTGACGGGGGTGACCGCGAAAAATGGCAGCGCGCGCTGTACTCCAAGGTTTTCCACCAGCACGGGAACAAGCCTTCGCTATTGACCCGCGCATTCGACGCCATGAACCAGCGGAAAAACGAAAACCATCCGCAAGAATTCAATACAACGTACCTGACTATCCCCTTCCTGTTCAAAGACTGCATGGACAACCACGATGGGCAATTCCACTGCGAACAGTTTATGGGTCAAGACGGGCCCCTGCCTGTGTTCATCTTTGGGCTTACGGGCATGGGGCAGTTCTACCGCGTCATTTTGCAAAAGTTTGCCGAGAAACACGAAGTCTACGCCTACATACAGAACCCGTGCATGGAATTCTGGGAAGATACGGGCACACCGTGCGGAGACATCCACCGCAAATGGCTTTCACGAAACGGCGAATGGCAAGGCGAATCGGGATCCATCCCGGAAAGCATCCGCGACCGCTTGCGCACACACCTCGATGAATCAGCCGACCCCGAAGACGACGATTCCGAACAAGGTGTAGATTCCTCCTCCGAGAACGCACTCCTGTGTTACTGGGGAAAATCAGGACGCGACAATATCAAATTGTGGTGCCAAGCCGCCGATTACGATTTTGAATTCGCCGGAGATGCTGATTCTGGAGAAGGTGAAGCGATTCCCACGGACACACTCTTGCACAAGGTGCAAAACATGGTCGCGAGCCGCAAAAACGAATTGCCAAGATTGCTCGACAGCCTGCCCGAAGGCGAATCCTCGGAATCACCGCAAGACAACAGCTTTACTATCACCGCCGCCCCGACAAGGGAACGCGAGATGGACGCGCTCCATACGCAAATCTGCAAGCTGCTCGCCGAAAAGGACAATGACGGCAATCCGGTGAACCGCATCAGCGACATTCTCGTTTTCTCGCCCTGCCTAGACGACTACCGCACCGCTATCTATCAGGCTTTTGACCAGAGCTCCGAAAGGGACATTCCGTTCTCGATTGTCGATTCGCCCGCAAAAAGTTCACTCACAGCCGAAGCACTCGAAGCACTTTTTAAAGTACAGCAAGCCGGAAGCCTGAACCGTCCCGCATTCTTCAGTTTGATCCGCAACCCCGTCGTGCAAAATACCCGCCGCATCACCGACGACAACGTGAGCGCCTGGGAAACATGGGTCAGGAACACAAGCACCTTCCGCACACGCACAAAAAGCGACGACTGGGGAAAAAATCTGCGCCGGATTCTCGCATCGCGATTCAGCACGCACACCATCGACATTGGCGATGGTGAATGCCTCCCCTACGCCGACATGATGAGCGCAAACAGTACGGCATTGAGCCGCTTTGCCGACGGCATCGAAGAACTCGGCGAATGGATAGCGCTTGCAAAGAACGAGCCCGCCGTGACGCCCGCCGTACTCGATAAAATCGTGAATTTCCTGAACAACTGGGTCGCCATGCCGAACCCACCGGAGGGCTTTGCAGGAGAGACCATCGTTTTCCAGAACGTGAATGCAGCTATCGAAAATCTCCGCATCCAATTTGATGCCGGAGCTCCATACATTTCGTGGGCCTGCATTTCGCAAACGCTTTGCGGTGCCGCCGAAAGTTCCGAATACAGTTGCGGGAACCTTTTTGTCAACGGGATTACTTTCTCCAAATTCATCCCCAACAGAATTATCCCTGTAAAGCACTTGTTCTTTATCGGGGCGGATTCCACAAGTTTCCCCGGCAGCAAGACCCAAAACACGCTGGATTTGCGCAAAGCCGTAGCCCCTTGGCCCGGCGATGACTCTCCCATCGCCAAACGCCGTTACGCATTTTTGTGCCAGTTGATGTGTACAAAAGAAAGTTTCCACATCAGCTACGTGAACCAAAATATTGTCAAAGACGAGGAACTCTATCCTTCCTCCGTCGTAAACGACATCAGGAATTTCCTCAAGATTGCCATCAAGCAGAGTTTCAAGGCCGCTGGCAAAGACATCTCTGCGATGGAGGCAAAATCACTCGCCGGAAAACTGTGGAAGCAGCAAGAAATTCCGCTCGACGAGAAACGCCTTTACAGCGAGTTGTTCACCTCCAAAGAATTCCGAAACAAGTCCGTTTACAATAAGAGAGTGGCCCACGGAGATTCTACTTCTGGCTACGGCAATCTGCCGGGCTCTATCGACAAATGCCCAGGACGCGTCAGCTTGTACCAGCTAAAATGTTTCTTGGACGACCCCATCGAATTCCGCGTCTCGCAAATGATGCAAATGGACGAAGACACAGACCATTTGGACGACGAAGTTTTCGAGCCCATTGACTTTGACCGTCTTGAACAAAGTTCCCTTATGAAAAACATGGTGGCCGCAGCCATTACCGGGAACAAGCAAGACCTCGACGCACTCCGTAAAAACCTTGAATTGGGCGGCAAAATTCCCGACGGGCAATATGGAGAAAAATTGTGGAAGGTTGCCGAAGATCGCAAAGACGCGTTGTTGGAGCAAATGGCAGAATTCCCAGATTCTCCGGCAAGCCAAACCGAAAACTGGACATATAAAGACAAAATAGAACTCCCGATTGTACAACCCGATGGAACGCGATGGACCCTATTGGGAGCCCTTGACTGGTGCAACGGCGAGCGCAACAAGATTACGAGCATCACGACCTCGAAAATGAGGGGAAAAGCCGGCAAAAAGTATTTCAAGAACAGCAAATACACAGGCCCGTATGTGGCTGCCCTCGCCCTGATTGCGCAAAAGGATTCTCACGAAGCCGAAGACGTAGACATTTCCATTTACAGCACCAAGGAGCACGAGCCCAGCAGAGCAAAGGTCCGCATGACACCCAAGCAGGCACGGGAAACACTCTCCGCACTTTACGACAAGGCATTCCAAAAGAAATATTCCAAGGCCGTCCCCATCGACATGGTTGACGAGACTGTAGAAAACTTCGCCGACTACACCCAAAAACTGAGCAACGCCTGGGCCTATTTCGAAAAGCGCCACCTGCTCGACAAGCGAAAAGACACAGGGTTCGACCCGCAAAACGATTTTAACGGTGAATCGGGAGCATGGTTCACCGAAGCCAAAAGGCAAAAAGAACTGTTCCGCATTGAAATCGGTGCGCCACAGAATACGGAGGCCAAAAGATGAGTATTGAAAAAATCATCGACCCCCGTAAAAACCTGTTCATCGAAGCTTCTGCCGGAACGGGCAAAACTTACACCATCCAGCAAGTTGTGGCCCAGCTTGTTGATGAAGGTTGCCCGCTCAAGAAAATCCTCATCGTCACCTACACCGAAAAAGCAGCAGGCGAACTGAGAGACCGCATCCGCAAAAAGATGGAAGAAGTCCTCGATGCCGAAGGGACCGATCGCATTACCGCCGAGAAATTCGAGAAAGCCCTGCGCGACGTTGACAATGCCGCCATTTTCACAATCCATTCCTTCTGCCAAAAAGCACTGAAGGAATACGCCTACGAAGCGGGGCGTCCATTCGACCTCGCCATGGTCGACGACAAAGAAGTAAAAGCGATGATAAGCGCTTGGGCTCGCGACAAATGGCCTAGCAACAAACTCTACCAGACGATTCTGCAAAACGCTCCGGCAGCAGACTCGCTCGAAGAATCGCTCACGGATAGGCTCTCCTCGGCAATCAACATGTACAAAGGAGAAACCGCCGACGGGAAGGAAACCATCGGCCTCGACAACGCCGAAGAAAGCCCATTCGAAACTATCCCGGAAAAATTTGCCGACCTGTTAAGCAACAAAGAAATTGCCGATAATTTGGCCACCTTGGAAAAGTATTCCGACCTCAGTTTTACCAAAACTGGCAAAAACAAAGTCAGCGATTTCATCAATGCGCTCAAGGAATGGACCAGCGGGAATGCGTTGTTCAACGGGAAAACTTTCTCAGCCACGAAAACGATTGAATCGTGGCCAGCCGAGGCTCACAACGCCTTCCTGTTCTTCAAAAAATTCAAGGACAAGTTTAGTGATTTGCCCGGCACGATTCTCCAAGCGCAAATTCAGAAATTCCTTTACAGCCAGATAAAACCGCTTTTCAACGAATGGCAAAAATACAAGGGCGAAAACAAAGAGCAGTCGTTCAACGACATGATTCTCTCTGTCCACAGCGCCGTCCTCAAGAAGGGTGAAAACGGGGCAGAAAGCGAGCTTTGCAACAGACTCCGCGAACAATACCGCTACGCCATCATCGACGAATTCCAAGACACGAACCAGCTGCAATGGGACATTTTCAAGGAAATTTTCCTGAAAGCCAACAACCATTCCATTTTCGTGGTGGGCGACCCCAAGCAATCCATCTACAGTTTCCAAGGTGCCGATGTAAACGTTTACCACAAGGCCACCCAAGAGATTGGCAACCGCAAGGACTTGGAACACAACTATCGTTCCACGAACTCCGTTATCGAGGCATGCAACAACCTCTTTGAATGTAAGGATTTCTTTGGCAACAGTGTAGAATTCAAACGCTCCTATGCACCCGGCAACAAACTCGGCGACAATCCGAAAGCAAAAGCACTCCAGAAACCAGATGCAAAATTCCACGATGCAAAAACAGATTCCTGGGATGATATCGCTCCCTTCTGGATATCTGAAAATAGCGTCAACAGCACTAATTTCGCACAAACTTGCGTTGAAAAAATTATTGACTGCTGCACATTTGTCGATTCAAAAGAAGGCAAGCGGACAAAACTACGAGTTTTCAACAAGAATCCCAAAAACAGCGAAGACATCTACCGCAACGTGACATTCAAGGATTTCGCCGTTCTCGCGCGCTCCAGAAGCGAGATGGAAAATATTGAGACTTGCATGAAACTCGCCGGTGTTCCCTTCACGCGTTATAAAGACAGCAATCTTTTTTACGGGCGTGAATGTGCCGAATGGATTTCGCTGTTCAAGGCAATCAATGCCACCGATTTTTCGGCATGGAACAGGCGCATTTTGAACGAAGTGTTGATTACCGACTTTTTCGCTGTAGCCTTGAGCGATGTGGAAAGTGAATTTTTCGATGACCCGTTCAGCAAGCCACGGCAGATGATATGCCACTGGAAAGAACTCGCGAGCGAACGCCGCTTTGCCGAAATGCAAGAAAGCATCTACGCCGAAAGCGAAGTGGAAAAGCGCCTTTCTGATTTGAGCAAGTTACAGGAATTCACGAAGCTCCGCCAAATCGGGAATTACGCCATCAACTACCTGTACAACCATAGTTGCACTTTAGACGACCTTATCCGGCATCTGCAAAATCTCTCCATTTCTTCGGGCGATGCCGACGATCAGGACAGCAACCTTGTCGCGAAGGGCTCAGATTTTGACGCCGTCCAAGTCATGACAATTCACGCGTCCAAAGGTCTAGAATTCCCCGTTGTCATTTCGGTCGCAGGGTTTAAACAACTGAACAAAAACACGGACGGGCCATACCTGTACCATGAAAGCGATTCCATCCACCTAGGCTACGGACAAAACGCAAAGAATGCCCGCCAAGCCGAGGAACTGGAAGAATGGTCAAGACTCTTTTATGTCGACTTCACTCGAGCATCCTCAATACTGGTGCTCCCCCGCTATGCAAACTGGTACGATGAGGGCGACACCCCCAAAGAAGATTTTCGCTTCCTCGCCAATTCCCTGAAGAGTTTCTGTTCCGATGAAAAGAACGAAAAACTCTTTAAAATCATGGGAACGGTAAAAGAATGGGACATTCCGACCGAACGTCTATTAAAGAGCAACATTCAAGACAACATTCTTGCGACTGCAAAAGAATTGCTCGGGGGACAAAGCGAAGAAGGGGCTGACGCAGAAAGCAAACAAAAAGAATATATCCAGGCATTGCAAAAAGAGGTTACCCGTCTCGGCATCATGCAACATTCTTACAGCACACTTGCTGGCAAAAAAGAATCCTCGCTCAGCATCGACGAAGAGGCAAACCTTGATAAAGAAGGAAGTGCCGAGGCAAACTATTACGCAGGCGAAGATATCGGGCCCGACGCTTCGCAAATCGAAGCCGAAATCAAATACCCGCGTGGTTCAAAAATCGGTAACGCGCTCCACGAAATTTTTGAACTCAGCAAGTTCAAAGAAATTGGCTTGAGCCACGAGAATGTAGAATCTATGTACGGCTCCGCAGAGCTTTCAATGCTCGTGGAGGAAACATTCAAGAAGCAGTCCCTGCCCATTTGGGACCACAAGGACGAATGGACACGCCACACGCTCGATATCGTTTGGAACACGCTGAATGCAAGCCTGCCCGCCATCGAAGCTGGACACAGAAGCGGAGCGAGTTTCAAGTTGACGAGCCTCGACGACAACAGCCGAAAAGCCGAAGTCCAATTCCACCTGAACGCCACCACCGACGACAACGGCGAAGCGAGCGAATACCTGCAAAGCATCTGCAAAGGATTCATTGACCTAGTGTTCATGCGCCGCGATACACAGGGACAACTCCGTTTTTCCATTGTTGACTGGAAATCCGATGTAATGGCAGACGGCGATTACAGCCCATCAAGCGTACAGAAAAAAGTAGACGAAGACTACTCCGTTCAGCGAGTGCTCTACAGCTACTGTCTCATCAAGTGGCTCAAGCAGTTCTACGGAGCAGGCAACAGTGGCAACAGCAACACCCCGCTCACGGAATCCGAAATTTACGACAAGTTCTTCGGTGGAATGTATTACGTATTCCTGCGCGGCTGCAAGGCAGACACCGAAAACGGCATCTACGCGCACACTTGGGAAAATTTTGACGCGTTGCAAAAATCCTACAGCAACATCCGCAAGCTCATGCGCAAACGCAAAGAAACCGTGGAGGACGAACAATGAGCCAAGTCATCGCCCCCATCAATGTACACCTGCACCGGTTTATAACGCAAGCAGAGCCGAACCTCCCGGAATGCGTGCAGAAATTCCTCTACCTTGTCCTTTCGCTGCAAGACGACGGCAATACACAATTTGCACTGGATGCCGACTCATTCTACAACAAATGGGCACAGAAATGGAACGGGCTACTCAAACTTTACGACACCGATTCCATTGAATTCGAAGCCGGAAAATTCAGCGACGCCAGCGAGTTCAAGCCGATTATCGAAAGCGCCATCGCCGCCATTCTTAAGCAAAAGTTCGAAAGCATCATTGACTGGAAACCTGAAGACAGTGAAGTTTCCGACGAAGTCAATTCCAAACTTTTTGTCGCAAGCAAATCTGGAAGCACCACCTACCTGTACATCGCGAAATACTTCGAAGCAAAGCGCATCATTGAGCGCACCGCCACAACGCTATTCACCGACGGGTCCACCCCATCGGAATCGGCAATCGCGAACTGCATTGAAAAAATCGCCCAAATCCACACGAAGAATCCCCAGTTTGCAAACAAGAGTAATCCCGAAGGCAAATTCGTCGTAAACCGGGAACAAGCCGAAGCGATTATCCGCGGGCAAAGCGAAAACCTCATCATCACAGGCGGGCCGGGCACCGGAAAGACAACCGTCGTGCTGTACATCCTTTGGTGCATGCTAGAATCCCACCCGGAATACCTTGACTACGAAATCTATCTCGCCGCACCAAGCGGCAAAGCGGCCGACCGCATGCGCGAAAGCCTTGTCGGGAGCCTGGGCGAAATTGAGCCTAACGAAAGGGAAAACCACGCCGACATTTTCAACAAGTTAAGCAACCTCGAGAGCAGCACGATTCACAGGATGCTCAAGTACACCCCCAACGACGGGGGATACCGCTACAACAAAAAGAATCCGTTCGGCAAAAATTCCATCTTCGTCATCGACGAAGCGAGCATGATAGACATCTCGCTTTTCGCTGCATTCTTGCAAGCCATCCAAGAAGGTTCAAGAATCTTCGTGCTGGGCGATCCGTACCAGTTGCCTTCCGTCGAAGCGGGGGCCGTTCTCGGCGAAATTCTCAAACCCGAAAATACGACGCGCAACTTTGTCGTCAAGCTCACGAAATCAAACCGCTTTACCGACGATTCCGAAATCGGCAGACTCGCCAAGGCCATCCAGAACCAAGCCGACATTCCGTTTGAATCCGGCGATGCAGTCAAATTCATCAACGCCACCACCGGAACCAAAAAAGAAGAAGAAAACGCCACTGCCGTTCTCGTAAACGAGTGGGTCAAGGACTTTGCCGAAATGCCCGCCCTTGCCGAAGCCGCCTCCAAGGAGATGGACCTCGAAGACAAACCCGCCTGCAACCGCCTGTGGGAACTGTCCCTCCAAAAACGAATCCTGTCGGCGGAACGTCGCGGGCCGCGTGGAGTGGAGAAACTGAACCAAGCCGCCTGCAAGCGAATCCGGCAGCAATACGCCAAAGCAAGCGGCAATCCTACACCCCCCGCGAACCAGTATTTCCCGGGCGAAATCCTCATTTTGACGCGCAACCAGTCGATGTACAAACTATACAACGGCGACACGGGAATCGTCATTTTCAAAGATGGACGGCCATACCTGATGATAAAGCGCGAACGCTTCGAGTTCTACCCGCTCTCGCTTTTGCCGGCAGACGCCATCGAACCCGCATTCGCCATCACGATCCACAAATCGCAGGGATCCGAATACAACCACGTGATGATGTTCCTCCCCACACGCGAAGGCCACCCCCTCCTGACAAACCAAATCCTGTACACCGGAATCACCCGCGCCAAGAAAACCGTGACTATCGTCGCAAGCGAACAAGCCTTCCACGCCGCCTGCACAACCACAACCCAGCGCGACACCGGCATCCGCCTATAAAAAACAAAAAAACGAGAATAGAAGCGTCGGCCGGGGAAGGGGAGGGTGCAGGGAGGGGACCGGGCGGCCTTCGCAACTCTGAGCGTGGTCCCCTCCCGCATACTCTTAATTCAAAAAACTGTAAAACCATAGAATTCAACCCTAAAAAACAATTGTTCTAGCATATTGTTTTTTGTATATTCCCTCTCGAAAGAGACTAAAAAATGCTTGATAAAGAAGTTTTAAAGACTGTCAGCCGCATCGAACTTTCCGTTCGTGGCGCACTCGACACCGTGATGACCGGTGCTTATCACAGCTCGTTCAAGGGCAACGGCATGGAGTTCAGCGAAGTCCGCGAGTACATGCCCGGCGATGACGTGCGCACCATCGACTGGAACGTGACCGCACGAACCGGCACCCCCTACGTCAAGAAGTTTATCGAAGAGCGCGAAATGACCATGCTTTTGATGGTCGATGCCTCCAGCTCTTCGGAATTCGGTTCCGGCAAGCAGATGAAGGGCGAAGTCATGGCAACGCTGACCGCGCTTCTCGCCTTTGCCGCCATCAAGAACAACGATAAAGTCGGCTTGCTCATCTACACCGACCAGGTCGAACTCTTTATCCCGCCGGAGAAAGGCCGCAAGCACGTGTTGCGCCTTATCCGCGAAATCCTTTACTTCAAGCCGCAGCACCACGGCACCAACACGCAGGTGGCGCTAGAATATGCAGGCAAGATTCTGAACCGCCGCGCCGTGGTCGTGGTAATGAGCGACTTCTTGGACGAAGGTTTCGAAAACGCATTCAAGATTTTGCGCAAGCGCCACGACGTGCTCGCCGTGTCTGTGGTGGACCCGCGCGAAATGGAGCTCCCGCCCGCAGGCCTCGTGGAACTTGAAGACCCCGAAACCGGCGAAACACTTTTGATCGACACCGGCGATGCCTCTTTCCGCGAAGCGTTCGCCCGCGAAGCCAAGCGCCAAGGCAAAGCGACCAAGGAACTCTTCCAGCGCATGTCCATCGATTTTGTGCGCATCGAGACGCACGACGACTTCAAGGAAACCGTCGCCCCGCTCATCGAGCACTTCCGCCGCCGCGCCCGCGCCGCAAGAATGTAATTACTCCCTGTGCTCGTACAAGTACAGATTCGCTTCGGGCACAGCCAAGTCTGAGCCTTTGATATGCCACTCATCGTCATCGCCCGTGCGGTACTTGACCACAACACGGTAGCGATTGTCCGTCTGCAAGATTTCCGGTGGAACCGTCCAGAAATTCTCCGTGCCCACAACCATCTCTAGCGTATAAGATTTGCCGGCATCCGCTTCGTAAATCGTAATGGAATTCACCATGTCTTTCGGGTTCCGCACCTGGACAATGCTCCAGAACGTGCTCGCGCCCTCCTTGACCCAGAGCGACGTAGAATCACCCCACACGCCCTCGACGCCTTCGCAACTCACGAATTCCCATTCACCGTAGTAACGGCCCACAGAATTTGCCCATGATGTCGGCCGCCGGAGCGCCCCCTAAGTCAACACCACAATTCGCATCGGGGCAACGGTCGGTAATGCGCACCGTCACACGCTTCCAGCCATCAGGAGTCTTCGCCTTCACACGCACGCAGCCACCGCAGGCCGCACCGCCATTCCACGGGCCCTTAGCATCACCCGGAGAAACATTCACGTGTATTGCCGCATAATACTGAATGTTAGTTTGTCCGTAGTTGCAAGCGCCACCCAAACTAGTTTCTTTTGCAGTGACGCTCCCATAAGTCGTCACAGAACCCTTGCCACCCTTCTCCGTGAGCGTAGGGTCGGCAGCCGTATAGCTGTCGCAGTCCGTACACTTACCGTCATCGCCATCGTCATCATCGGAAGAAGCCGGAGCTACGCTGGAACTGGAAACCGGATTGACACTGCTGCCCGGAACATCAGAAGAACTACTTGGGGCACCCTCGGAACTCGAGACACTTTTCGGCGCATCCGCAGAAGAACTGCCCGCAGAACTCGAAGCAGGAGCGGCACTAGAATTAGGCACATCAGAAACACTGCTAGAAGAAGCCTTCGTCGAGGAACTCCTTGCAGAAGACGCACCCTCGGAACTCGAAGACTTTTCCGCCGAAGATATCAGGGCATCAGAAGAGGACAAAGTCGACGGATCTGCACCGGAACTAGAATCGTCTCCACAGGCGACAAGACCAGTAATCGAAAGCACACATAAAAAAACAAGAACATGAAGTCTCATGTCCTTGAATATATATTATTTGGAAAAAATTACCAGTCCTTCGCGGGTCTTGCTTGGCCGCGCAAGGGTTTCCAGGGTTTGCGTTCGCCGTTCTGCTCGTCGAAATCCTTCAAGAGCTGTGCAGCCTCTTCAGGAGTCATCTCGCCCATCTGCACAGGCTGTTCCTGAGGTTCCTCGCCTTGGCTGTCGCTTGAGCCTTCTTCGGGTTGCTGCGGCTCGGGCTGTTCTCCGCCCTGGCTGCTGCTCGATTCGCCATTCTGGCCTTCACCATTCTGGTTCTGGTCATCACTTCCGCTTGAAGAACTTTCTCCCTGGTTCTGGTCCTGCTGATCCTGGTTTTGGTCTTGGTTCTGCTGGTCCTTATCCTGGTCCTGATTCTGATCCTGGTTCTGATCTTTATTCTGGTCCTGGTTGTTATCCTGGTTCTTGTCGTTCTTCTTGTTCTCGTTCTTCTGCTCGTCCTTGGCCTCTTTGATGCGGTCGAGGAGCATTTGCAACTTCTGGTCGTTCGGATAGTATTGCAGGCCCTCGTTGCAGGTGATCTCGGCAGAGGGCAAACGATTCTCGATGTACTGGAAGGCGGCATCGCTGTAATAGGCACTCGCCGACTTCGGCGCCGCAAAGGCAGCGACGGATAACAACAAAATTATAGACGAAAGACGAATGACGATAGACGAAAGAGATTGCTTCGGCTTCGCCTCGCAATGACAAGACTGAGTCTCACAATGACGAGAAGGCATATAGCTCATAGCCATTAGATTACCTCCAGGTCGTTGTCGGTGTTGCTTGCGTCAATCTTGGCCTTGGGCTTGCGGCCGGCCTTGATTTCGATGACGTCGTCGATGCGCTGCACGTGGCCGCTCAGCTGGCCAGCGGTCTCGTCTTCGGCAATCAGGTTCTCGAGCATCTCCTTGCCTTCGGCGTACTTGCCGTCTTTGCAGAGCTGGAGCGCACGCGCCAAAACTTCCTTCGCCTTCTCGGAAAGCGGCGGCTGTTTCTGGTCGTTATTGTCCTGATTCTGGTCCTTGTTTTCTTTCTGCTTGTCGAGTTCTTCTTTCAGTTTACGCTGCACAATTTCCACGTTCTTCTTCGCGTTCTCGAAACCGTTATCGAGGTCAATCGCTTTCTTGAGGTAAGCGACCGACTCGCGCCATGCGGCAATGCGTTCACTGCCCTCGGCGGCCTTCTCGCCCATGCGGAAATGCGTGTTCGCCAAGTTGTAGGCGGCCTTCGCGGCCATCTTCTTATCCGGCATGCGCACGGCACTCTCAAGTTCCTTCTTGGCCTCTTCGTAATTGCCGAGCCTGTACTGGCATGTCCCAATATTGTAGAACAAAAGCGGGTTCGCGGGTTCGGCCTCGCGGGCCTTCATGTACTTTTCGAGCGCGCCGGCATAATCGCCATTCTTGAACAGCTTGTTGCCGTCATTGATTGGCCGCGCACAAATCGTCACCGCAAATAAGCACGTCAAAAGAACAAATAATCGCATTTTTAGCCTCTAACGGCTAGAATATACAAAACTACGAGGGGAAAAACCGCATGCCGAAGATGTCAAAAAGAGATTTCTTGAACCTTTTTTTCGTCATTCAAGTTTGCGGACTAAACGCATGCCCTCAAACGATGGAATTATAAATGAAAACGTTTCAGGGCTCCATGGTTTTTCAATAGTGTTACATTTATGGTAACTCAAAAAATAACATTCTTTACCTATATCATAATAGTTGTAATCATATGCCATACATTCATGACCATAGTCAAACTGATGCCCATCTCTTATAACAAAAGGTTTTTCCTCCGCATTTCCATACACATCATATAAACCATAGGAATTGGGCCTAAATTGCTTAACCGGATAAAGACCTCGATTATTGTCGATGCAATCATGACGTGCATATTTTCTCAATTCATCTTCACTTGCGGAATCTCCCCATAGAAAAGTCGAATTGACACCACCTCGACGTAACACCTGCCACTCCTCATATATCGGCTCTCGGTATCCATTGCTCGCAGTATCTAGAACAAGCATACGCTTTCTTTTTGAATCAAATCTTCCATATATCACTTTTGCCGTGTCATAAGAATTAATGGGAACATCCCTTTTAACAACATCTTCAAGCCCATCAATAACGGATCTGTAATGAGAATAAAGATAATTCGCCTTTGCCGGGAAATCTAGGAGCTTCGATGTATCGCGAAATGGATAAAAGCCTGTATTCGAAAATTCATACGGAGATTTTTTGCGATTAAATTGTTCGTCCAGCCACAAAGCATCACGAACTCTCAATTCTGTTTTGTCAACAATCAGATCTTGCGTAAAGGTTTTAGTGACATACTTTGAATCTGGATTTTTTCGACCAAACTTTCTTTGAAGGCCGTTCCACACACTAAAACTTTTACCCGCAAGCTCCACAATAGTCTGATTGACAAGTATCCAACTGGAATCAGCCTCCGTTAAATCGTCCAAATTTCTTGAAAACAAAACCAAGATGCTCCTCGTATAAGGGGACCCATCAACATAGACACAATTCTTGGAGTCAATATGAGCAGGACCGTTCACAATCCAAGTTCCATCCCCCGTATTAAAAATCTTCTCGGGGCAGAGCTTGACTCCCTGATTCCAGTCCACCTCATACCAACGTTTTTTTCCCTTTGACTTGACATAGTCCTTTTTAATAAAAGCGCTCGCATTAGTTTTCTTTCCAGTGTTTTTTGCCACAAAACATCTTTTACTTGGGCATTTCTTCGAATTTAACTCCGACAAAGAGCCCATTTTAGTCAGCAGATGCCCTTCTGCATCATAAACATTCAACCCCTGTTGTGCAAAACAGGATATACAGGCAACTAATATGATGTTCACTAAAATTCTCTTCACCATCACCTTCAAATTCATGATGCGTATCAATCACAAATTAATTCATTTATAACAAAAAATCAAGAAAGTCCGCCGGGCGGGCGGACTTATTTTCCCATTTTATAGAGGTTTTCCTTGTTACGGCATTGATGCTGAGCTCATGGCCTCGGGCATCGCGGCCGAAGTCACGGGGAAAGGCATCGATGCAGAAGACATGGTTACACCACCTTGCCCGTCAAACGGTTCGTCATCATCGTCTTGCACATTGAAGTGCTCGTTTTCGCCGTCCATGTCCGGACAAATCGTATAGCACTTACCATTCAAGCTATTTTCGCAAGCAGTGTAGCATGATTGCATCGACGTGGAACTCATTGTCCCATCCACAGAGGCAGAGCTCATGGCCTCAGGCATCGCGGCCGAAGTCACAGGGAAAGGCATCGATGCAGAAGACATGGTTACACCACCTTGCCCGTCATACGGGTCGTCATCATCGCCTTGCACATTGAAGTGTTCCTCTTCGCCTTCCATATCGAGGCAAATCGTCTTGCACTCCATATTGTCAAACGGATTAGCGACCGTGTCTTTCGAAGAAATATTCTCCAACGGATTCGTGCATACAATGGAGCACTGTGGGCCCTCCGCCACCACCAAGGAATCGCACCGCGCCTTATAGTAGTAATCCGCCTCATGCGTCAGCACTTCCGGGGTAATGGCCAGACCGAACAGAGGCACAGCGCAGGCGACCCGGAGGTTCCTAAAGTCATTACAACCGGTTCCATCATTATAATCCCTGAATACGCCATACAACGATTCACAACGCAGCCGGAACGCCGTAAGGTCCGCTTCGCAATCTATTTTGTCTTCTTCAAACCAATAGGTATTTTCAACCTTTTCTATCAAGACCTCGTCCTTTGTCAACAAAAGACTGGTTTCCATGTAGTCCGCGCTAGTTCCGGTAAAGAGCATCTGGGTGCCAGATTCTTCTTCGTAATAGGTAACGTTGCATCCCTGCCGGCTATAATAAACTTCGCCCGAAGTCTCGAAATCATGGGCTGTTTGCGGCACAGGAATTTCAACGGACGGGTCATCAATTTCCACTATGCCTGAATCTAACCTTACCACATTGGTGTTTTCCACGGTTCCGCCGCCACCAGATTCCATAGTCTTGAGGATGCTATCCATGATGGCTTTTTGTCCTGCAGAAGGCTCCTGGGGCAAAACGGACAGTCTGGTGTCAAGATCGCCAGCCGGTTCCGTCGTCACGCCGGCACCCTCTTCCGAAGAACATGCCGCGAACAAGGCCAGCGAGAAAACGATTCCTATATATTTCTTCTTATCCATGATTTTCCTCCTGCCGCCTTGTCAGCGGAAACAATTGTAAATTCAACCTGTAAACCTGTTCACCGTGTTTGTCTTCACTCGCGATGGCGACGACCTTCTGTCTGAACTTTTCCGCCTCGCACGCAATACGGCGGTACGTATCGCGAGAAATCCCCATAGTGGCGCCCGCGAAGCTGCGATCTTCGACAGGGACGTTATCTATCGCGTCCATCGCCAACTTGGCCATCTGCCTGTGCATGGGGCGCATGGCCGGGGGCACCATTCCCGCGACGCCCATCACAACCTTCTCGGTCTGCTCGTAATGGTATTCGTCGTGTTTCTTGAGCAACCCCATCTGGATCAGAAAATCGAGAGTCTTCCGGATTTCGGTCGCGCTGATTTCCGGGTAGCAGAGCTTGGACAGTTCCATCGGTTTCGCGCCGGGATTCATGGGAGCGAGTTCTCGCAGCACCGGGTTGTACCATTCGCTAAAGTAAGCGTAGGCATCCGCCGACAGCGTACGCACCTTGTTTTCCTTCGCAAGTTCGCGCATTCTCTTCAACGCGGCATTCTTTTTTGCCTCGTCACCGGAATCGGCGAACACGACCATCTGGGCAAAGTATTCCTTGGCGCTCCCTTCGAGTTCCATTGCCATAGCGACACGATCCACGCCCACCTTGGAAAGGCGGGTTTTCCCATCACACACCAACTTCATGTAATTCGACGAAGAGAACCCCGCCAAATGCGAGAATTCCCTCCACGAGAAGGCGGAACAGCGCTTGCGTTCTTCGTAGAACTCCTGCATGTACCGCCTGTAATCAAGATATTCGTATATTGCTTTCATAGGTTTGACCTCGACAACAATATATCTCTTTCAAAACACAAAATCAATGATTTTGAGCTAAAATCAAAAGATTTTACAGAAATCCTAAAAATTCAAGCGTATATAACACAAGTCGTGGTATATGCAGATATCGTCGAAAAACAAAAAAAGATCCAGTCAAGAAATTGACTGGACCGAGGCATTTTGATTAGTGAACTTTCTTGCGGGGCAATGGCACGGCAAGCCCATTCTCGAACCGCACAATTGTCGGCGTGCGGAATTCGTCGGCATACTCTTCGCGCCATTTGCCGCTACGGATTAGGTTGCCGTTCAGGTCGAACGCACGGAACTGCATTCCCTGTATAGGAACCTGCGGCACGGGAGATTTCAAGGACAGCGGAGCTTCTTCCTGGAATAATTCGGGGCATTGACGCACCGAGTCAATAAGGCCGCAGAAACTGTGGATACTTTCATTTTTTTCATAATCGCAAAGTGAAGTAACCAACATTACAAATTTTCCCTTATCCGTATCTCCATTAGACTTGTAAGGGTTGTAAACACCAGCAGCAAGCGAAATATTATCTACAGGAGGCATGTCACTTTTTATCATCTGTATGGCATGGCGAATCATCGAATCTGCTTCTGTTGCGGATCCTGGGAGAATGCCTGCCGACTGTAGCCTGTGGAATTCTTCAACAATTAGGCTATCTATATAATATGCATGATACAAACTATTACACTCTTCTTTCGACGAACACAATCTAAAGAAAGTTACCCGATCTTCGGCAAGAAAAATCATAATCGTCGAATCCGAAGGCGCTATGTAGGCTCTATAAACGGAATCTGAGCTGAAATTTTTCACCGGCGGGTCAAGTTGCGACAACTTCGATAAATCCAAACGATATTCGTCAAAAAGATTGAATTCCGTTGCCGGATATTGAATCCCAAGTTCCATGTAATGGTGCACTTCGCATTCTTCTGCATGCAATTGAACTGTCATGCAAAAGCAAACAAAAAATGCTAAAGCGAATCTTTTCATATTCCACCCACGCTTATCCGACCAACCATTTTATAAATATAACCCCAAACAGGGGTAAAAAGCAATAGCCTTGTTAAGTTGAATATTGGGTATAGGATTCCCTTTAGTTATTTTGTTACTATCAAATCCTCAGAAGAATAACTTATCGAAGATCCAGTAGAATCAACGAATGAATTATACTTCTTCCATATTTTTGGATAATTCCGGTCAAAACCATTTTTTGAAAATTTCGCAATCAAATCGCCCTCTACGGAATCTTTTTTGTAAATATAAGCAGCAACATACTCACCCCAAAAAACGGGAGAATTTCCAGTATAATGATCATAGACAAGAGAATCAACAACATCGCCTTTGCTAAAAAGGGTAATAGCACCTGTAGGCTCTCCCAGCCTTTTTACGCACACTACATCACCATCAATGTAAGTAATGTCGTCGCATCCATCAAGCCATGCGTATTCGCCAGTAAATTCCAGTTTTTTCACAATACCCGACACTGTGTCCAGCACAGCAAATGCGCACGGATACATATCTTTTAATAGAATCTTACCATTTATCCACGGTTTCGCCCGCGTGTAAGGATCGTTCCAAGCACATCCATCTTCTATCTTTATTTTCTTTCGTACATCAGGAAGTTTTCCCACTTTCCAAAATCCAAAATTGTTCTTTTTATCATAGAACAGTACTGTTGAATCGGCCGCCAGTCCCCAAATTATGGTTATAACACCATCAATCGTATCTCCCCACAAGGGCCTCTGCTTGTTACGATAATTCACAAGGAAAAGTCCCTGGTTGATTGTTCCGCCATCGCAATTTTCCCAATAGTCACAACTTTCCGTGTGATCCGTCCAACCACGTCCATTTGTTTCTAGTGCCAAAGAATCATCTAAAATTGCTATTACAAGTCCACTATGCCTTTTTTCATGCACCTCATGAGTCACATCCTCATCAAACAGCCCACACCCCCACATGCAAATACACGCTACTACCAGCGCTATAACAATCCAAGGTCTTTTTTTCAGGAACGGCATAAGAAAGCAATTTTACAAAAGAAATGCTGTTTGCAAGTCAATAGCCTATTTTTTCGGATAACCTACCAAATAGTGCTCAAATTCGCGGATTTCATAGCCGGCGTTTTCTAGGGCATAGCGGGAGCCGGAATCGTTGTTCAGGAGATAGACCGACGAGCCGTCCACGCGGTTCTTGTCAAAGTAAAAGTGGTAGCGCCCGAAACGGGAAGCATCGAGGAAGGCGGCGGGATAGTTCGTGTAGCCCACGGTCTGCAAGAAATCGCTGAGTTCCGGTTTCGCAAAGAAGAGGACGCGCGGCCAGCTCACGCCACGATCCACGTTCACGACGGAAGCGTCTTTCAGCTCGGTTTCCACGAATGTCATGGCGTCTTCGATTCCGCGGCAGAAATTCCAAGCAATGCTGTTCCGGTAATCGGTAAAGTAGTGGTTCTCGAACGAGACAAACATGCACGCATACACGGCGAAGGGTATCACAAGGGCCTTCGGGTTCAAATAATTGAATACAACATAAAGCCCACGCGCAATCATCACGAGCATCGGAATAAAGAGCAGGTTCACGCGGTTGATGTTCACGTTGATGAGGATGCCGATGGCAAAACCGGCTGCAAGCCATACGAGCATGAAAAAGTCAAGCGTCGCGACGCGGGCCCTGAGCCCCTTCCAAGCGCCCTCGATGCTCCACAAGAGCCCCACAAAGAAGAACGGGATGGATATGGGGTAGAAGATTCCGAATTTCTCCGTAAAGTTCCACGGCAGGCCATCGCTTTGCAGCGTGAGAATGCTGAAGAGGTTGCCGATGTTCTCCGGGATTTTCTCGAACGAGATTTCGCTATCGCGGAAATACAGCAACTTGGGGATGCTCAGGAACGGGAGCGAAATGGCGTCCATACGGCCCTGATTCACCAGCATGAACAGCAACAGCGGAACGCCAAGCACCAAAAGGACGGCAAGGGCTATCCAGGTGTAGCGGCAGTTGCGCAACTTGCGAATCCAAAACAGGTAGACCACCTGCAAAAGAATCATGAACGGGACCACGGCCCAAATCGTTGCGTAGGCGTAAAGCGAGAGCCCGTAGAACAGCGCCGAGAGCACCAGGAATTTCGGGCGTTCGACACCCTTCGCAAAAAAGTAAATCCCGAACAGCACGAAGGCGGGAGCGAGATTCGATTCGAGGCCCCAGCGCGACAGCATAATGTGCCACGGAGCGATGGCGAGCACGAACAGCACGGCAAGCGCCTGGCGGGCACCCACGTACATTTTCACAAGTTTGTATATAGCCACCAGCGAGAAGATGCCGGCAAGCAGCATGGGCAAGCGGATGACCCAAACCTTGAGGCCGAAAAGCGCAACAAAGGGCACCATCAGGTAAGACTCGAGCGCGTTCATGCCGGAACCCCAGGCGGTGAGGTACACGGGCATGCGGAACCCGAAGGAATCCCGCGCCGTCGTCAAGAGCGTGTAAGCGTTGTAACCGGCAAAGGCCTCGTCTTGGTTGATGTCAGCGGGGACGCCCGTGAACATGAAGCAGCGCGCGAACACGCCCACGGCAAGGAACAGCCAAAACAAATAAATTTCTACGGGAACCTTCTGTACAAGGCGGGCGACATCGGCAATACGCAATTTCACGGACACGTCCTACTTTTTCAGCTTGACAATAGGTGACAGCCAGTCCGCATGGTCATAAGAATCGGGGCCGTGCGGATCCGTCTCGAGCCGGAGAATCTTGATTCCCTCAACCGACACTGCGGCAGACACGGGAGACTTCGTGCTACCCCTTACAGAGCCACTCTGCCAAAGAAGTTTCTCGTCGCCAAAGATGCGGAAGACGACTTCGCCATTGTCATAGACTTCGTCATCGACGCCAACGGACACATGGAAGGAATCGGCAGTGGCCGGCAAAATGTAGACAATGCTCGAAGGCGCATGGGTGCCAATTCCGTACTTGTACTGCCTGCCGCCAACCTTGAGCGGCGCATTTTCTACGGACTTGTTCATCATGGGCACCTTGTAATTCTGGCGGAAGCTATCGAACTTGACGCCACTCAGAATAATCTCATTGTCGGCCTGCTTAATTTTGACAGGAGCAAGCGAATTGATATGGTAAGCGCCATCCACCAACAGGCACACACCGAGGAAGCAATACGGCACAAAGCGCGGAATCTTGAGCAAAGCGGCCAGCGAAACAACCTTCGCAAACACCTTCGGCAAGAAGAGGTAGAACATGCCCCCCGCCATCGTCAGCACGGCAAACGCCGAAAGCCACGTCCAGGCATTGCCCCCATGGAACCCGTCGCACAGGATACTCACATTGCAAGAGGCGACCGCCGTCAAAAGCATCACCCACACAAGGGACTTGCGCCAATCCAGCACAAACCAGATGACGGCTACGGGAATAGCGTACAAGATATAGCGCTCGTGCATGCCCGGCAGCAAAACGAAGAACGCAGTAGCATTCCACGTGGCCAATTCAAATACGCGACGCAGCGACTTGCAACGGATAGAGGCAATCAGCGTGAAGATGGAGAAAAGCACAAACAGCGCCTTGCCCACGTAAGAGGGGCAAAGCCAGAAGAATAAACCATCCTTGGACAGTCCAAAGAACGGGTTCGCGTCGGGCGAGACGTTGCCCACCGTGAGCATCCAGAGGTTCGCCGCATTGTACGTGGCAAACGGGTACTGCGAAGTCGTATCGATATAAGCGCGACGCAGCATTCCCCCGAGATTATCGCCCAAGAAGAACGGCAAGAAGACGAGCACCACCGCCACGACGGCAAACGGGAGGCCCTTCCAGGAACGGCGCCAGTTCTTGATGAAAAGCCCGCCGAAAACCGGCAAGAAGAGAATCATCTGGAACTTCGCGAGCAGCGACAACACGTACAGCGGGGCCGCAAGCATGGTCGTGCGGCGGAAATAGATGCAGTACAGCGACGAAAGCGCAAGCACGACAGGGACGAGGTCCACCTGTCCCCACATCGGGCCGCCGAGTAAAATGGCGGGGTTCAGCGCGACAAAGGCAATCACGAGGTTCTGCTGCCAGCTCGGAAGATTGTAGCGGTCTACAATGCGGCAGGAAAAATCAACCAGGAACAGGTGCGCGAAATACACCGGCCACAAGCAGAGGAACTTTAGGAGGAAAGTCTTCGCGACAACGATTCCAAAAATGGCGTGAATCTGCGCGACAACCCAAAGCCAGAAAACATAGAGCGGAGGATAGTTCCCGCGGAAGTTGCCTAGGCCGCCGTCAATCAGCGACTGGACCCAGCCAACCCAAAAACTCTGGTCGCCATCGTAAGGAGCCGAAAGCGTACAGAACAAATTCGCAACAACACAAATAAATCCCCAAAGGATAAACGTTCTCATGTTCGTAGTTTTTCTCATAAACTCAAATATAAAAAACTTCAACGGAGCGCTTTTACGAATCAGCGGAAGAATTCGGCAACGAGCCGTATCATGCTTTCGTGGTCCTTGACGGACGTCATCTCGCGGATACTGTGCATGCTCAGCATGGGTTCGCCAATGTCCACCGTCGGAATTCCGAGACTTGCAGAAATCGCGGGGCCCACGGTAGAGCCGCAGGGCATATCGTTGCGCATTACAAACGTCTGGCAAGGAACATTAGCTTGTTCGCACAGCAAGCGGAGGCGGGCCGACGATACGGCATCGCTCGCATAGCGCTTCTGCGCATTCGTCTTGAGAACAATGCCGCCGCCCAGCACCGGAGAATGGTTCGCTTCGTGCTTTTCAGGGTGGTTCGGGTGTACGGCATGCGCCGCGTCGACAGAAAGTGCGAAGGATTCTCCGAGAATTGCAGATAAATTAACATTATCGATAGGCTGGGATACGGTTTCTAGCACACTGCGCAAAAAATTCCCGCAAGCGCCTTCGCGTGTTTCACTGCCAATTTCTTCGTTATTGCAGAAGCACGCCACGCAAAAATCATTGGCGGGGGCGGTCACGCTGGCCAAAGACTGTGCCACAGCATGGCAGCTGCCTAGATTGTCGAGCCTGCCCGAATAAATCCATTCGTCGTTGAAACCGCCAAAAGATGCCGGCTGCGCGTCGAAGAGTTGAATATCAAAATCGAGGAGTCGACCGGCAACGCCCAGTTCGCCTTGCAGAGCATCGGCGAACGCGGACGCCTTGCCGTCCGCCGTGGCAGCCTGCCACAGGGCGTTGAAGTCCACCTGCGGGTCCACCTTCGTCCCATCCTGGTTCACGCCCCGGTTCAAATGAACAGCCAGGTTCGGGATGCGGAACAGCTTGCTGCCGCGCACGAGCCTCGTCTGTACATTTCCGTCTTTCTCGTAAGCGAGCACCCCCGCATAGCCCAAGTCGCGATCGAGCCAGGTCGAGTAGATGGGAGAGCCGTACACCTCGGCATGGAGCGTGCAAGTCCCTGCCGCAGTGCGGTCCGGGTTCGGGGAAATCTTGAGTGCCGGGAAATCCGTATGGGCCAAAGCCAGCCTGAACCTAGAGGTTTCGTTTACCTGTAGCGGCATCCTGAGGGCGACAAGGGCTCCTCCGCGGACAAACACGTAAGCCTTCCCGGGAGCAAAAGCGGCCCGATCTGTCATCTGCCGTTCCTCAAAACCCGCAGCGGCAAATAGACAACGCAGGCTCTCCACAGTATGCCAGGGGGAAACCGATTCGTTCAAAAATTGAAAATATTCCATAAAACCTCTAGACGCGGATTATTTATCCGAAATGCAGGTCCCCGAATTTCTTTTCGGGCAAGCCATGTAAAAATTTATATATTCCTGAATATGCAGTTCAAACCGTTCAAACAGATTAACTGGATGGAAATCTCCGGACTACTGGTCGGAGTGCTCTTCACCGTTGCTGTCATGATTTTCGGTATTGTCCTGTATGCAAAGATTTTTTCGACCGGCATGGTCGGCATCGAGGAATACAAACTCCACAGCACCTTCGACAAGGCGCTCGGCCTAAGACCCGGCACCCGTGTGCAGATTAGCGGCGTCGATATCGGTCAGATTTCGAACATGACCATTATTTCAAACGGCGTGAGCATGGAATTCACCATCTGCAAGGAATTCCAGAACTGGATTACCGACAGCGCCGAAGTGTTCGCCATCCGCGACCAGAACGTCATCTCCGCGCGTGTCATCAACATCGATGTTAGGCGAGGCAAGGGCCGCGTGCTGCAAGACGGCGACTATCTCCCGCCCGGAAAAGCGCAGGACATCGAAACCGTCCTCGAAACCGCGAATGAGCTTTTGGGCCGCGTGAACAGGCTTATCGACGCGGCAGATACGCTCCTCGGCATGGCCATGGATACAGGAACCACCGTGGGTGCCCTCTTCGGCAGCCGCCTGCTATACGACAACCTGAACCGCCAGCTTACACGTCTCGACGACATCACCTATACCGGCATGAACGCCCTCAACAAGGCATCCAGCCTGATGGACACTCTGCAGAGCGACGTGCCTGCATTGCTCAACAAAGTGGACACCATCGCCACGAACGTCTCGGGAATGGTGGACAACGTTTCTGGCATGGTCGACAGCCTCAAGGAAGTTCCGGGCCACGTGAACTTGCTCCTGAGCAAGCTCGACACGACCGTCGGGCGCGTAGACGGCATGGTCGACAACATCGGCAATGTGAGCACCAGCCTGACGGACTTCATCTCCTCGTCCGAAGAAACTCTTGAAAACGCCGACGACCTCATGACCGGCATATCGAACATCTGGCTCATCCGCAGGTCCATCCCGAACAAGGACACCGTACCCTTTATGGTGGAGACGCTATGGTAAAGTGCAAACACCTCATAGCACTGGCGCTCGCCCTCGGTACAGCCGCAATGGCATCGGAATCCGGAGAGCTTTCGTACCGTGCGCAGAAATCGCTCGAGAACGGGAAATTCGCACGCAGCTACAGCCAGCTTGAACGCGCACTCCTTGCCAGCCGCAAAGAAGCAGACCTTTTGTCCGAAGCGCGAATATTGCTTTCGATGGCGCACATCCGCACACTAAGCCTCGATCTTGAACTCGCGGATTCGCTTGTATCTATTGTGCGCAAGGGTGTCCTCGACAACCAGACATCCGCTCTTTACAGCCAAGTTAAAATCGCACTGAGCAACGCTCACGAAAAATACGCCGATGCAGCAAAGCTGTGCAACGAACAAGACAAAGACATCTTGAAGAAATCTGCAGACGGTGTGCAGGCAACCTTCTATTCTGAATGTGCCATTGCGCAGGGCGCCCTCCACAAAGCACAAGAAGCACAAGAAGCTTTGAAGATGGTCGGCAAGCGCGCCGACAAGAGCAGCGGTATCTACGCCTGGACCGAGGCCCGCATCGCAGACCTGAATGCTCAAGCCAATGCAGATTCA
The DNA here is from genome assembly GCA_946405515.1 of uncultured Fibrobacter sp. GTDB lineage: Bacteria > Fibrobacterota > Fibrobacteria > Fibrobacterales > Fibrobacteraceae > Fibrobacter. Next base: position 36,217 of record CAMJHM010000003.1, read on the forward strand.
CTCTACCAGGTGGCAGAGACACGCTCCATCCAAGGCAACCGTCCGCACATGACAGCCACCATCCTGTACTACCGCGGACTGCTCGCCGAAAAGAAGAACGCGGAACTCGCGAAGGACTACTTCCTCCGCAGCAAGAACGCCTTCGAGCTGATGGGACTACCCAACAACGCAAAGCGCAGTACAAAATAGTTTGTATTAAATCTTGTAATGAGAGACTGGGGTGACTCAGTCTTTTTTCGTTGTATCGGCCACGGCAACCGAATCCGTCGCAGACGCAAGAGAATCAACTGCAGCGGCTGTTGAATCGGCCGGGGCAGCCGTCGAATCAGCAGCTGGTTCCACGGGCGGTTCATACTTCATCGAGACGAACAGGCCATACGCATATTGCGGATGGAGTTTTCCGTCAGCAACTTTCCCGATGATATCCTTGATAGTATCCTTTACGCGTTTTCTCTCGTCTGCGTTCTCCAGGGCGCGGTATCCAAGCAGGTTGAACATCTTGCTAGAGAAACTTTCGAGGAAAGGCTTGTAGCGCGGCTGCATGACATCCTCGACAATCGTCATGATAGCCACCTCCGTCTGCATGGTGTCCAGTTCAAACGAACGGTAGATGGTACGGATGTGCGCAGGAATCGTCGTGTCCGGGCTGTCAAAATACGGGCGCATCACGTCGGCAGCGGCCTTCTTGTCGGGATAGGGGCCCTTCGCGAGACGCAGGGCGAAATAGAGGGCAAGCCTCCAGTCTTCCGGGTAAACCCTGTGACCACGGCGGAAAACCTTGAAGTCCGAGGTGTCCGGAGAATCCACGACGCTGATACCGCCCACCACATGGTACGGCGTGTAGAACAAACTATCGAGATCTGTGCAGAGGTCGGCGAGATGGCCGAGGTAAGCGAATTCGGTTCCGGTCAAGTAGCTTTCGCCCAAATTCGTGAGAGCCTTGATCCAGAACAGCCCCGCCACCGAGGAATTGTTCCCCGCGGCGATATAGCGAACGTAATTCGCCTTGGGCAAGAACGATTCGTCAAAATGCGTATTAGGCAGCGGACGCGCGAAATGGAACGCAGCAACGATAACCAAGATCGAAAGTATCAGCGTGACCAAATAGCGCATCGATTGCCCACCCTTTAGCGCAAGCTGTCAGCCAAGCGCTCCAAAGCGTCAACGCAGTCGTTGGCGAAGTTTTCAGGTGTATTGTTGCGCTGCCAGGCGAAGTTCAGGCCACTGCTGGAGTTCAGCACGTGGAACTTGCGCTTGCCGCCGCCATTGGCAATGGCATTGAGCACGGTCTTTGCATCGCCGCCCTGTCCGCCGGGCACGCCAGGAATGGACACGCCAGGAATCAGGAACGGGATTTCGTGCTTTTTGGCAACACAATACGCCGTAATCTGTTCAAGTTCTTCGGGATGGGTCGCACCCACGACAGCGCCGAGGTAGCCCTTGCCATCGTCCCATTCCACAATCTTGTCTGCAACGGAATAGAAGGCACTGGCGACATCGCGCGGGTCGTCCCCGCGCAGGACATTCATGTCCTGAAAGTCGTGCGCGCCCTTGTTGCTCGTACGCAACAAGACGTAGGCGCCGTTCTCACTGTTTTCGCGAATGAACGGGGAAACCGAATCCGTTCCCATCCACGGGGAAACCGTCACGGCATCGGCGCCGTACACGTCGTACGCGGCATTCGCGTAGGCCGCGCTCGACTTTCCGATGTCGCCCCTCTTCGCGTCGAGAATCACCGGGATACCCGCACTCCTGTAGTCAGCAATCAGCTGCTGGAGCACAAGCATAGCCTGGACACTCACGCACTCATAGTAGGCGCTGTTCGGCTTCACCACAGCCGGGAACACGTTGCGCTTGGCGCAGCATTCCAGGATGTCGGAATAGAAACGCTTGATCTTGTCTTCGGGCGTGCCCTCGAGCGGAATCAACTTGAGCACAGGGTCCATGCCCATGCACACCGGGTTGCCACATGCGGCGATACGTTGTTCAAGACGGTCGTAGAAGCAAGTCATTACTTGAGTTCCTCTTGAATCTTCGCGGCTTCGTAAGAGAGGATGCCGTGAGCGACAGCGACGTTCAGGGATTCGAGTTCGCTGCTCATCGGAATCTTCACCGTCTCGTCGGCAAGTTCGATCAGGTACTGGTTCGTGCCGGCACCTTCGTTACCCACCAGAAACGCCATCTTGCGCAGCTTGCGGGCGGGAATTTCCCCGAGGCTCTGCCTTGCATGCAAGTCAGAAGCGATGATGGTGTAGCCCTTGCTGCGGAGGAAGTTGATATGTTCGACCAGGTCCACGTCGTATTCGAACGGAACGCGCAGGAACGTGCCCGACGAACCGCGCACCACCTTCGGGTTGAACGGGTTCACCGTGCCACGGCCAAGCACCATGCCGTTGGAACCGAAACCGAGGCTCGTGCGGAAGAGCGTACCCAGGTTACCCGGGTCTTGCACGGCATCCACAAGCGTGAGCACGCTGCGGCTCTGTTCGTAGTTGGGCTTGTTGCTTGCGCAACGGCAGTGGGCGATAATCCCCTGCGTCGTCACGGTAGAAGACAGACGTTTCATCTGTTCTTCGGTGAGCACGTGCAGGTTGACTTCGGCCTCGTTAATCTTTTCAATCAGGTTCTCGTCGCTGAAACCTTCGACCACGTAGACCGCAATAACGATTTCGCGGTGATGGCTCACGAGTTCGTCCACGACATGTACGCCTTCACCAAGGAAGTGGCCTTCGCGTTCGCGGCCCTTCTCGGTCGTGAGGGCAATGAGCTTCTTGAACCAAGGCGGATTGGAAACCGGATCCTCGATAGCCTCCACCTGTGCGGAACGTGCTTCCAATGCCTGCTCGTCCAGGTTCTCGTCAAAGACGGCTTCCTTCTGTTCGGGGCGCTGGCGATAAACCGGAGCGGCGCCACGGTCGGCACCACGGCCACCGCGACCACCACGGCCAAACGAGGAACGGTCACCGCCACGGCGGTCATCAAAACGGCGTGGGCGACGGTCGCGGTTCCACGGACGGTCTTCGCGACCTTCACGGCCTTCGCGGTCGCGGGACGGACGGTCCTCGCGGTCACGAAAACGGCGGTCTTCGCGCTGTTCGGATTCCCCGCGGGTGCGGAAAGGCTTGCGACCACCACGGGCATCGTCGTCACGACGTCCACGGCGTTCACGGTCTTGCACTTCGCTCACACCGAACTTCCGGTTGAGAGCAGTCTTCAAAGTGCGCTTCGGCTGGTTGATTTCTTCGCTCATAGTTTTTCCATTATCCGTTTGGCGACAGACTCGCCATCGATTTCCAACATCTTGTACAGTTCTTTGATTTCACCCTGTTCCACAAACTTGTCCGGGAGCCCAAAGCGGAGCAGCTTCTTGTCGGTAAGCCCGAAGTCGGCGAGGAGTTCCGCAATAGCAGAACCATAACCGCCCACAAGGGTATTGTCTTCGAGCGTCACGATGACCTTGTGCGACTCCAGGAGATTCCTATAGCACTCCGTATCCAGCGGCTTGATGATGCGAGCATCCACCAGCGTGGGGTTGTAGCCGTTTTCACGCAGCACTTCGGCAGTGCGCTTCAGTTCGTTCGTCATAAAGCCGGCACCGAGCAACAGGATATCGGAACCCTGTTCCAGCACCTTGGGCAACACGTAGTCGAACTCGCCCGTTGCAGGCTTGAGTTCTTTTTCGAGAGAGACCCCGCGCGGGTAGCGGATAGCCACCGGGCCCTTCATGCCAATGGAAGCGACAACCATGTCACGCAGTTCGTTCTCGTTCGACGGCGCCATGATAGTCAGGCCAGGAACGGAACGCATGAAGGTGAGGTCGAAGGCGCCATGGTGCGTGGGGCCGTCGGCGCCCACAAGGCCCGCGCGGTCGAGCACGAACACCACGTGCAAATTCTGTAAAGCCACGTCGTGCATCATCTGGTCGTAAGCGCGCTGCATGAACGACGAGTAGATAGCTACGACAGGAATGATACCGTCACAGGCAAGGCCTGCGGCAAAAGTCACGGCATGTTCTTCGGCAATGCCCACGTCCACGATGCGGTCCGGCAGTTCCTTCGCGACAATGTCCATTCCGCAGCCCGTCGGCATGGCAGCCGTGATGCCCATGATGCGTTCGTCCTTCTTCGCCAGTTCAAGCAGGGTATTGCCGAACACACTGGTGAGGGACGGGTTCATGTTGCCCGGATGGAGCGGGAGCCCGCTCTCGGGGTCGAACGGACCGGTACCGTGCCACTTGGTCGGGTTCTTCACGGCGGCATCGAGCCCACGACCCTTCTCGGTCAAAATATGCACGAGGCACGGCCCCGGCTGCACCTTGACTCGCTTGAGGAGCATGATCAATTCGTTGATATCGTGGCCGTCGATCGGGCCAAAATAGCGGATGCCCAAGTCTTCGAAAAAGCGACCGGGCTTCACGACCATCTTCGCCGCCTTCTCCGCCTGCAAGAACAAATCGCGGAAGCGCAAGCCGAGCACGCCTGGGAGGCGCGTCATCAGGCGGTCCAAGTCACTGCGCATCTTGTTGTAGACCGGGTCCGAAATGATACGGTTCAGGTACTTGCTGAATTCCCCGACATTCGGAGCGATGCTCATCTTGTTGTCGTTCAAGATGATGGTCATGTTGTGCTTGGAAATACCCACGTTGTTGATGGCCTCGTAGGCCATGCCACCCGTCATGGAGCCGTCGCCGATGATGGCGACCACGTTGTTCTTGCGGCCCAGCTGGTTGCGCGCAGCGGCAAAGCCGAGCGCCGCAGAAATCGACGTGGAGGCATGCCCCGCACCGAAGCAGTCGTACTCGCTCTCGTTGCGCTTCAGGAATCCGGAAATGCCGCCCTTCTGACGCAGCGTGCCGAACTTCTCGTAGCGGCCGGTAATCAGCTTGTGCACGTAAGCCTGATGGCCCACGTCCCAAATAAGTTTGTCGTCAGGAGTATCAAAAACGTAATGCAAGGCGAGCGTAAGCTCGACAACGCCCAGGCTGGACGCCAGGTGTCCGCCGTGCTTAGCAACCTGACTAATAATCGTCTCGCGGACCTGCTTGGCAAGCTGTTGCAGTTCTTCGACGGAACACTGCCTGATATCCGCAGGCGACTTTATGTCTTTCAAATCTTTCATTTTACGCGGGTAATGATGAATGCGGCAATGGCGCGAAAGAGGGAGGTGTCACAATCGAGGGCATCCAGAGCAGCGATGGACTCCTCGTAGAGTTCTCTCGCCCGTTCACGGGACTTTTCAAGGCCGAGCAGCGCAGGATAGGTCGCCTTGCCCCTTTCCACATCGGAACCGGCATCCTTGCCGAGTTCCTCTGTCGTAGAAACGATATCCAAAATGTCATCGACAATCTGGAAAGCAAGCCCGATGGAGCGACCATACTTGCGAATAGTTTCCACGTCCTTGTCCGAGGCGCCCGCCAAAAGCGCACCGACCTCGAGCGAGGCTTCGATGAGGGCCGCCGTCTTGTGGTAGTGGATGTAATCGACGATTTCGAGGTCCACCTTCTTGCCCTCGCACTCGATATCAATCATCTCACCGCCAATCATACCGAAAGTGCCAAGCAGGTGCGCAAGAACCTCTATCGCCTTCGCATTGCCTGTCTTGCCCATCAGTTCAAAAGCAAGGACGCACAGGGCATCGCCCGCCATCACGGCAGTCGCCTCGCCGAACTGCTTGTGCGATGTCGGCTTGCCGCGACGGAAATCGTCGTTGTCGATGCAGGGCAGGTCGTCGTGAATCAGCGAGAACGTGTGAAGCATCTCGAGGGCGCTCATGGCGTACCAAACGGACTCACCCTTGCCCCCGAACAGGTCGAACGCGGCACGTACAAGTGCCGGACGCAAGCGCTTGCCGCCAGCGAACATGGAATACCGCATGGCCTCGTGGAGGCGGCAGGGACGTTCCTTTTCACTGGGAAGAAATTCTTCAAACTTCGCTTCGACTTCCTTGGAAATCGTGGAAAGATACTGGACGGCAACAGCCGCTTCTTTTTCTAAGCTCTGCATAACGATACAAAGATACTTAATTATCGGTGTTACGAAAAGGGCGCCAAAGGCGAAAGATTCACCCTAAGACGCCCAGTTAATAAGAAAATAAGCGGAAACGGCGCGATTTACTAGAACAGCACGCCGTACAGCTTGATGTCGTCTATGTAGAAGTTGGAACCGCCTTGGGCAAAGAAGTGGAGTTGCTTCACCCAGCCCCTGACGTAAGTCCAAGGTTTCAGGCCGTCAACGTTGTCAAGGGCATTTATGATAAGGTCGGAAGGTTCGACCACGTAACGCTGCCACTTCGCCGTATCAAGGTCCATCCACACGGACGCGGCCTTCAAGTTCATGCCGAGTTCTTCGGAGACCTTGTCCCAGTTTTCAACAGCAACGCGAATCTGGCCGTCACCCTTTGCATAGAAGACGATGGAATCAAGCAGCGAAAGGTTCCATGCCTTGTCCTGCAGGTTGGTTCCCACCAGCACCCAGGCATACGAAGAATTCCACAGCCAGTACTGTCCATGGAACACGTTGGACTTGCGCGTAGAATCGTACTCGACACCCTTTTTGATAGAAGAATCCTTGGGGTTTGGCGTCAAAGACGAACCCAGGGAGTCCATGCCCGTGTACCAATAGTCAAAGGAATCTTCAAAGTTTTGCAGCGTCATGGAGGGAGCGTGGAAATCAGCAGTGTTCTCGTCGACAACCACCTTCACTTCTACAGGAAGTTTGTTCATCTTTTTATCAACAAAATAGAGTTCCACCGAATCACCCACCGGGAGGGCGGGGAATACATAACTTCCGTTGAAATCCGTCTTCACGAGCACATCCAGCCCGCGTACGCCCACGTAGGCGAAGAACATGTCGCTGCGGAGAGTCACGCGCCCGACAAGGGACCCCGTCGCGGACAGCTCTACAGTGTCAAGTTTTTCTATTTCCTTGCTAGAAAGCACCTTGGAATAGGCGATGCCGTTATCCACCACGGTAAGGCGGTAATCGCCTTTCTTCAGGCTGTCGAGCACAAAGCGGCCATTGGAATCCGCACGAATTTCGGAAACGACAATCGAATTCGTGAGGGATGTATCTTCGACCATCTGGTCCACCGAGCGCACAGCCACGGAAGCGAAGGGCACAGGCTTGCCTTTCGACACGGCGACAATGCCTTCCGTCTTCAGGTTCACCGTCTCCACACCGTAGGGCTGGACCGCAAACTTGTGACTATCGTACACCGAGTCGTAGCTTTCCTCGGCAAAATACAGTTTCAAAGAATCGCCGGAGGGGACCGTCGGCAAGGCGAACTTGCCCTCGGCATCGGTCTTCACGAGCATGTCCATGCCGTAGACGCCGACCCATGCGTACTCGCTGCCCTTCGGGAGGTCAACGGCGCCCGACACGGAACCCGTGGCCATCAGTTCGACAGTGTCCAGATTGGAAAGTTCCTCCGCGGAGAATGTCCTGGAGAATGCGGCACCGACGCTCACCACGGTCATGCGGAATTCTTCGTCGGAAGAGACAGTGTCCAAGATAAAGCGGCCGTTGGAATCGGCAAAGAAATCCGGCTGGATTACAGAATTTTCAAGCGCAGCAAGAGAGGCCTTCTGGTCAACACGTCGGAGAGCCACGCCTGCGAAAGCCGCCGGCGCACCGTCTACGTAGGCCACAATGCCGTTGGTTGTCTCGCTACCCGGACCACCGGCGGTCTCGGTTTCGGAACAGCACAATAGCAAAAAGACCCAGGGCAGAAGAAGAAATGCTTTTCTCATTTTTCTCTCTCCTGTAACTTCTTCACGAATCCCAGCGGGAACAGCTGAACGTTCAGCTGGAATACCGTGTTGTCGCCGGTACCTTCCTGCGACAACCTCAGAAGCTCCGAACGGAACTCCTTGATCTTTTCACGAATAAGGGCGATATCGTCCATGTTGAAGGTCATGGTCACCGTGCTGATGTCCCTCAGCGGCGGCGCATGGCGTTCCAGGGATTCCCCTGCCAGTCGGATGGTTTCCTTCTGGAAGGCGCGGACCGCTTCGGACCGCCAGTTGCCTCCCGTACTTACGAAGGTGTCGTTGACTTTCCAGAAGCCGTCCCTATCCGTAGATATCATATTCAGGTCGTGCAGCAACTGGATAGACTCCTTTGCCTGTTCCACCGTAATCGCCGGTGTACAGCTCTCCGCTAGACCCTCATAATCATCTTTGAATTTACATATTCCAATGATGGAACGTATCGCGTTATAGTACCAATGTCTGTAAAATTCGAGCTCTTTCTTGGCAAGGCGCTTCAGGGGAATGCCCTTGAGCATCTGCATCTTCTCGTAATGGTTCAGGGCTTCGGAGTCGGTCTTCGCCCTGCCAAAGTGCACAAGTTCGGTCCAGTATGCCGTTTCCTTCTCGTCTAGGCCGAAAAATTCGGCCATGGGCTTGATCAGGTTCACCGAAAGATGGATCTTACTCTGGGAAACGCGCAACAAGTTACCCGGATCGGCGTCAAGCTTCATCGCCATGTAACGCCACGACACGACGGACTTGCGCTTCTTGAAATCCTCAAAAGCGTCACGTATCCATTCGCGGTAATCCGTGTATTCAAAAATCGGTTTCACAATCGGTCCTTTATTTCGTTAAAAAACAAGGTTTTAACCCAACCTAAGACCCTTTAAATAAAAGATACTTTTGTAAACTAAAAAAAACGAGTAGCCACCCCTAGAGTTCGTTGTGGAAATTTACAACGACTTTTCTAGGACCACACTCAGCCGTCCAGTGGCATTCGGGAGCTCCCTTGGCCGCCATGTTCCGGCAATTTCCCTTGAAAATGAACCATTCGGCCCTTTTCGGGTCGGGAGCGAAGGTAGCCGAGTACTCCAGTTCGGCAACCTTGGAAGCGTGAACCTCGGGCGCAGCCATCACCGCAGCCGTGACACGAATCACGCATTCGTCCTTGCCCGGCATCTCTGCATCCGGGTTGACACCCTCGGCAGCAGACCAGTGCAGCTGGACGGGCCTGAACCCGACACCGAGGTCCGGGGAATCGGACCGGTTCCCCGAGCATGCGGAAAACGACGCCACGAGGGCGCCGCAAATCAAAATTTTAGCGGGTACGCTTATATGTGGCACTCGTAACGCGATTACGGCCACCTTCCTTCGAGGCATAGAGAGCCTTGTCGGCGCGCTCGAACAGGCGCTTCGGGTCTTCGTCGGGAATCATCTCGGCAATACCGAAGGAGCAGGTCACCTGCTGCTGCTTGATGAGCACGGTATTTTCGATTGCAATGCGGAGCTTTTCGGCAAGGAACTGGGCATTCTGGATAGGCGTGTCGCCGCAGAGCACCACGAATTCTTCGCCGCCCCAACGCACGAGAGCGTCGGTATTACGGATCTTGCCCTGGATGAGTTTAGTCAAGTTCACCAGCACCTCGTCGCCAACCTGGTGGCCGTAGGTGTCGTTGATATGCTTGAAGTGGTCGATATCCAGCATCACGAACGATACCGGACGGCCATTCTTGCTCAAGTTCTCCTGCTCGCGCATGAGCACGCTGCTGAAACCGGCGCGGTTGAGGCAACCCGTGAGCGGGTCTTCCTTGCTGGAGCGTTCGTACTCGGACTTCTCGATTTCCAGGGCGCGGAGGTTCTTCTCGAGTTCCTCTCGCTTCTTCTTCTCCTTGGCGCGTTCGCGGCTATAGTCAAAGAAGCGGATAATCAAGATGATGAGGAAGGAGACAAACCAGAGAGCGACCAGGATAGAAACGAGGTCGAGTTTTGCAATCTTCTTGCCCTTGAAGCAGAGTCCCTTGATTTCGAGGGTACCGTAACCAAGCGGAGCATTGGTGCCCGTCTGGATTTCGATAAGCGGGACATTGCTCAGGTCGACACGGGCCTTGTGCACATTGATAGCGTTCTGGGCGACCCACCAGCTCGCCACGCGGAATTCCTGTGGGACAAACACCGCCGGATAGGTCTCTTCGAGCGGGAAAAATTCGATTTCGTTGAACTTGAGGGAGGTCTCGTCTTCGGCACGGTAGAACGCGCTGTCGTAGCCGCGCATGTACAAGCGGACCGTACCTTCGCCACGGGGCTTCACCCACACGAAGATACTATCATAGCGGGAAAGGTCCTTACCGCGGGTCTTGCCGTCGCCGAGGAAAATCTTGACGCCGGCATACGGGTAGGCGTACCCCTCGCGGAGCTCGTAGTCGACAATGATGGAGGAGTCCGTACGCTCCATCGCGATAGCCGACGAGCCGCCGTCGACGGAGTCCGTCTGGGCGATAATGTAGGGGTAATCGGCGAGATTGAGGAACACGATGTCGTCGAGACCGTTACGATAGGCGAACAGGGCTATCACGGTCACAAGCAACAGCACAAAGATCAGGATGTTCATCCTAAAGAGGGCGTATATCTTTTCCATTATCTTTGACATGCGGGTATCCCCAAAATTATACCTTGAGGTTAAAGATAAATAAAATATTGCGTTAGCGGCTCAACCATTTTGCCAATTTTGCCACAATTGGGCGCATAGTATTGGCCATTTCGCGGTGAGAATGGACAGAAGGGTGCCCCAAAAGGGCCGAATTTTCGGTCTGAATGGCCAAAAACTCCAAATCGGAGCGTCCGGAGGCCACCTGGGAGTCGTAAATGGCCTTGACCGTGGGGGTCAAATCATCGTTCGGCCATACTTTGGTAGAAACGAGCAAAAATTTCACACCGGGGTGGGCAGCACGCAATTTATCCAGAAAATCGGCGTAAGCCTTCTTGAATTTTCCCTTGTCCGCATAGGGAGGTTCGCCCTGGAAATCGTTGATGCCGATAAAGAGGACCACCACCTGGGGGTGGAAGGTACCCATGTCGTAAAGCGCTGCATCCGGCTCCGAAGGGGCTGCCCCCGGAACCGTGTAGCGGTAAAGTTTCTCGATAGTCCATTCCGGGACAATGTTCGCATAGTTGCGCACAAGCCCGCGACCGCTGAAGGCGTTCACCTGGAAGTCGGCCTTGAACCCATCTGCAAGCAAGAAGGCGTAGCTCAAGGAGGAGTTCGTCTTTTCGAATTCGAGATCGGGGCTGTCGCCCGGGCCACCCTCGCAACCGAACCCGACCGTGAACGAATCCCCGATGAACTCGATGCGACGGGCAGGCGCGGCAGGTTTCTCAAAAAACTGGCCACCCTTGTCCAGGGATACTTTATATAAACTAACAAAGCCCGGATTCGTCTCGCTAATCTTGATGAGGCGGTAGCGGTGCTTTTCGCCATCCAGGCCCTTCACGACCTTGACCGTGCGTTCGTCGCCCGTCACGAAATATTCCTTGGGGGTGCCGTCCACATCCAGGCGCCAGCGACTTGTTCCCTCGAGGTCGAACGAAAGCGACTTGGCACTTGCAATAAACTGGACCGTGGCGGCAGGAGCGCTCGTGCGCGCGCGGTCCGCAGAAATTTCCCAGCGGCCATTGAAAAGGCAGTTGTCCATAGAAGAAGCTCCGAAGGCTTGCAGGGCAGCGAAAGCCACCACAAAGAAAAACGTGTAACGCATACCTCGAATATAGATTATCTGCCTGACAATTTTTTCCCATCTCCCACAACCTAATCAATATTGTATATTCTTTCCCATGCGCAACCATCCGCTTTTCCCCGCCTCACTGGGCCTGCAACTGCTGGTCTACGGGACTCTCCTGGGTCTCGCCGCGGCAAGCGTGGCTTCGCCACCGCCCCAAAAGGAGCCCACCTCCCGCGAAAGCGCGAAGGCAGGGAGAACGGCGAGTGCAGCGAAGGCAGAGGCGCCGGCTCCCGGTTCCGAGGGCGACACGCTCACCATTGAGGACAAACGAATGGCATACCTTGTCTACAAACTGCTGGACAAGGACGGGAAGATTAAAGGCGCCGACATCAAGCGCGGAGCTAAGCTGTTCTACCAAAACTGCAGGCCCTGCCACGGCGAAGACGGTCACCGCATCAACTTCACCCCAGGAAGCGGTGGAACATTCATCGGCCAGCGCGCCCGCAACGACATGCCCACGTTCTGGCACCAGATGAACTTCGGCGACGAAGAGCGCAACATGCAGGCCTACTACGACGAAATCCCGCTCGACGAGATGGTCGACATCGCCGGTTACGCCCAAACTCTGCCCTAGGGTCTAGACACAAAAAAAGCCCGAACCTCGGGGCTAAGTCCTTGATAATTGGCAAGTTATAACAAGCGATTCTTTTGCTAGAATGCCGGAGACTGGCTGCTAGATGGTTTCTTGCGCGTTATGTTCGCTTCTTTGGCCAAACCACGGTGCGTCACGGTGCCGATGGCGAAATAACGGCCATCCTTCTGGACTATTGCGGTATAGATATCCAGCGCCTTTACGGAGAACCACTGCTGGTACAGATTGTGGATGCCCTCGCGCAGGTCTGTATCTTTAAGGGTGGGGTCCTGGGAGGATTGCCCGTACTTTGCCGTGAACTGGTCCGACATGTAGGCTACCGCCTCAAACGATTTGGAGAGCCTAGCGCGTTCGACCCGGCCAGTCCTCACCTCGAAGGCGTAGAACTTGTCGTTCTTGTTGAAAATGAAGTCCACCTGCACGGGTAAATCGGCGAGCATGTAAACGGGAATCACCACACGTTCGCCCTCGCCGCTACGTCCGTAGGGCTCGTAACCCAGCTTCATCACCTCTTCGATAACAGTCTCACGGGTAGACCCGAAAGGGATACCCGCAAAAGAGGTAACATGCTGAGCTAGCGCTTCCATAGAAAGCGCCAGCACAATCAGTGTGGCTATAAATCCGTTTCTAAACACGCAATTCTCCTAAAACCAATGTAAAACATAATAAACTTTAGGCGAAAAAGCACCCTTTTTGTAAAAAAATGGCTCCTTTATCTATATTTTTATCATGTTTAGCACATTTGGTAACATTTTTGCAATATCCACGTGGGGTGAATCACATGGTCCCGCGGTCGGAGCCGTCCTCGACGGGTGCCCCGCAGGCCTGCCCATCTGCGAAGCCGATATCCAGAAAGCGCTCGATCGCAGGCGCCCCGGACAGAGCAAAATGACCACCCCCCGCGCCGAAAAAGACCAAGTGAAAATCCTTTCGGGAGTCTTCGAAGGCAAGACGACGGGGACCCCCATCTGCTTCGCCGTCTTCAACGAGGACCAGCGCAGCGGTGACTATTCCGAAATTGCCAAATGGTACCGTCCGGGACATGCGGACCTGTGCTACGACATCAAGTATGGCTTCAGGGACTACCGCGGCGGTGGCCGCAGTTCCGCCCGCGAGACGATTGGCCGCGTGGCCGCCGGAGAAGTCGCCCGCATCCTTTTGAACAAGGTCGCAGGCACCGAAATCCTCGCATGGGTATCGTCCATCGGCGAGGTGGACTGCCCCGAGGTCGACATGGACAAAGTTTCTCTGGAACAAATCGAAGCAAGCCCCGTGCGCTGCCCCGACAAGGCCGCAAGCGACGCCATGGAACAGGTCGTCCTCGGGGCACGGCAAAAAGCCGACAGTGTCGGCGGCACCATCACGCTCCTGGTGAGAAACCCGCCCAAGGGCCTCGGCGAGCCGGTGTTCAACCGCCTCGACGCGCTGCTTGCGCAGGCGATGCTCAGCATCCCGGCCTGCAAGGGTTTCGAAATCGGGAGCGGGTTCAAGGCCGCCCGCATGTACGGCAGCGAACACAACGACGAGATTTACCACGACGAAACCGGGTTCCACACGCGCACGAACAACGCCGGTGGTAGCCTTGGCGGCATCTCGAACGGCGAACCCATCGTGTGCAGGCTCGCGTTCAAGCCCACGCCGACGATTTCCCAGGAGCAGAACACCGCAAGCCGCGAAGGCGAAAACGGAACGCTCGCCGCGAAGGGCCGTCACGACCCCTGCGTCGCCGTGCGCGCCCCCGTGATTGTCGAAAGCATGGCGGCTTTGGTCCTTGCAGACTTGTTCTTGCAGCAGAAGCGCAACGATATTGGCCTCTAAAAAAAGAAACTTGCTATTGTACCCCCTGGCGGTGCTGTACCGCGCCGCTTACGTTATACACCACCGGCTGTGCCTTAGGCCCGGCCGGCCAACAACGCACGCCCAAGTCGTGATTGTCGGGGCATACCGTAACGGTGGTGCGGGCAAGACGCCCTTCTGCATCTGGCTCGCAAACAAACTTTGCGACCAAGGGAAAAAAGTCGCCGTCCTCTGCCATGCGGCTGCAAAAGACGAAGCCGAACTGCTCCAGAACAAACTCCCCCGCTGCACCGTACTTGCCACGCGGAACCGCTACACGGCCGCACACAAGCTGGACCCAGATTTCGACATCATCCTCTGCGACGACGGCTTCGAGGATTCCCGCCTGCAATTCGCAAAAGCGATATGCCTCGAATGGGGTGACGAGCCGCAAGGCATCGCCGACTTGTTCCCCGCGGGCAGGGCACGGAGCCTCGCCAAAGACCACAAGAACATCGCACTCCGGCTGAATTGCGCAGGCACCACCCCCGATGTCCGCTTTTGCATACAGCAAATCCGCAACGCACAGGGCAATGCGCCCGAAGCCTCCGCCACACTCGTGGCCGGCATCGGCGACCCAAAAAGGTTCATCCACGACATGGAGCACACAGGGCTGCAAATACAAAAGGCGCTCGCCCTGCGGGACCACGACACGGGAATCGAAAACATCGTATCCAAATTGCTCGCAGAGGGGCATAACGTTATCACCACCGAAAAAGACGCAAGCCGACTTAGCACAGATTCCGCCACGCACGCCAAGTTGTTCGTAGCTGTCCAAACTGTGAATGTGACCCCGGAAGCCGAAGCCAGAATCATGGCCCTCCTGCGCTAGCCGGACGACCACAAAAAAAACGATGCTGGAGCATCTTGAACTACTTTTTCGAACAATATTATTTTTATATTACGTAAATATAATCGTACCAGGAATTACCCAATGACCCTTACCGAACGCATATCCAAACTTGTACAATCCCTTTCTGTCGGCATCCCCGAACGCGAATTCTGTTTCCAGCTCGCCTTCCTCGGCGTAATCATCAGCGAACCCTTCTACATTTTCGGCCGCTGCGGCTCGGGCAAGTCCCTCCTGACAAAGCGCCTCATCGCCACCTTCCGCAACCCGAAAGTGCTCAAGTTCGGCAAGAGGGAGATGGATTTCCCCGAAAAACTTGCCGGCTACGACATCATTATCTTCAAGGGGTTCAACCCCTCGAGCGAACTCACGAAGCACAACCTCCAAGTCGCCATCCAGGACCGCGAAGATATCCCGCTGGTTATCCTCGGTGAAATCCGCCCCGAAACGGCAATGCGCCAGACGGGCATGGCCGACCGCATTACGCTCACCATCACGCTCCCCGAAAGCCTCTCGTCGCCTGCACTGTGCCACCTGCTGCAAAACCAGTTCGAAATCGAGAACTTCACCGTGGACCCGGAACTGACCATCTCCACCGAAGAACGGCGCCAGTGGCTGAGCGAAATCAAGCAAGTCTCGCTTTCTGAAGATGTTCTCGGCATCATCGGCCAACTCTCCGAAGCCGCAGACAACAACGACCTCTACATTTCCATCCGTCAATGGATGTCGCTGACCGACCTCATCAAGGCGACAGCATTCTTCAACGGCAGAAAAGAAGCGAACATCACCGACACGTTCCTCCTGGGTACGGCTGTATGGGGCAAGACCTCCACGAGCAGGATCCTCATGCAGAACTACAGTGAAGTCCTCCACAAGCAGCTGCTCAAGGAAGTACCCGGCGCATTCGAGCAGGACTACGACACCGAAGATCTCGCCTACCGCATCGATCTTATTTCCCGGACAAGCAACAACTGCTACGACACGCACACGCTCAACAACCAGCAGTGCCTCTACTACAGGATTACCATCAGCGGCGAACCTGTACACCTGTATGTCCCGCTGTACCGCATCGAGACCGAAGAAGACTTCCACCCGTTCAACGAATTGAACATGATCGAAAAGCGCGTCATGTGTAACTACCACGGGACATCGACTTGCACCATCAGCATCGACTCCGCCGTGAAGGGCGTGAACGCCCACAGGGCCGGCCCGGTCCGCGCGGGCACCTCGGTACGCTTCGAGGAATTCGCGAAACTGCCCACCTATATCGTCAAGGAAAACGACCCCCAGATTATTGCGAACAAGCGTGAACAGCTGGCAAAAATCGCGCAGGAAATCCGGGAAGTCTCCGAAAAGGAGAACCAGAAGCTCCGCGCCTGCAAGGCAATCTACCAGGCGCTCAAGGCATCGGCAGACAACGTTTTCTGCGACCCCAAGACACTTGCAAACGCACAGCAAGTTGTCAAGGACAAGTTCGACAGCACGGCCGCCCTGCTAAAGAAAATAAAGGAAATCCACACGAATCTCATCCAGCTGAACCGAAAACTGACCGAGACCATCCAGAAGATGACGCAGGCAAATAACGGCTAGATAGCAAAAACGGGCCCCCAAGGGGCTCTTCCTTTTTGTCAAAACATATTGTAATAAATCACAATTTTTGTAATTTTAGCAAAAATTATCGTTTTTATCGTAAAAAAATGCAATTTTATATTGTAAATCTATTGATTTTTCAAAAAGACTAGATTATATTCAAGATAACCCTAGCACGACCACCTAATCGGATTAGTGGGAGAAGATATATGAAAGATGTTCTTGAATATATGGAATACCGCCAGTACATCGCGGATTACTATGCCGATAAAAAGGCAAAGTCTGCTTTTTCCTGGAAGGAATTCGCAGAATTGGCGGGGTTCACTTCGCCCGTCTATCTTAAATACGTAAGTGAAAAAAAGTTCAACCTCAGCGACACCGCCGCTGTACACGTTGCCGAAGCCATGCACCTTTCTGGCCAGCGCCTTGAATACTTCCGCGAAATGGTTCGCTATGACCACGCCAAAACAGACGAAAGCAAAAAGGCCGCCTTCAATAAGATGATCTCTATTGCCGACCAACTCAAGGCAAAAATCATTGAGGGCGACGCCTTCCGCTATTTCGACAGCTGGAAGAACCCGGTACTCCGTGAACTTGCGCCCGCAATGCCCGGGGTGAAGCCGCTTGCGCTCGCCCACGCATGCCGTCCCAAAATCAGCGCTGCCGAAGTGAGCGAATCGCTCAACTTCCTTGTCAAGGCAGACCTGCTGCAGAAAGACGAAAACGACAACTACGTACAGACCGACCGCGTCGTGACGACAGGGCCCTTGGGCCCCGCAGCCGTCGCCATCCGCGGAATGCACCGGCAGATGGGCGAATTCGCGCTCGAGGCCATCGAGGGAGTTCCGCAAGACGAACGCCACTTTTCGGGCATCACTCTCGGCATCACGCGCAATGCCTACCACGAGATTGTCGAGGAAATCGCGGCATTCCGCAAAAGAATCATTGAAATCGCCACCAGGGAAAAGGACACCGACGAGGTGTACCGCCTGAACGTCCAGTTCTTCCCGATGACGAACAAATCAGAAATTAAAAAAGGATAGGAGGGAACCATGTTTACACTCAACAAGAAATCAATCATCGGGTGTGCGGCCCTGCTAATGGCATTGGCAGCATGCAGCGACAACGAAGACAAGCCCATCTCTATAATGGGAGGAGCTTCCGAAGAGACAGACTACATCGCCAACCAGGACACGTCAACAACCGATAAGGACTCGTCGCAAAAAACGACCAATATCCAAAAGGTTATCTATTTCAGAGCATCTGCTCCAAAAAGGGCATTTTTCTCTGACACAAGCATCAGCATGTCGGCAAGCCAGCCATTCGACATGGCAATGATATACGAGCTTGATTCCACATATCTAAATGAAACAGGGAACGCGGTACTGTCAATCAATCCATACAGAACATCAATGGATCCATATGCCGCATACCAATTTCAGTTTGACAGCATCCCGTTCAAAAGCCCGTATGTCCTAATAGAACTGGGATACCGAAAATCTTTCTCGGGAATCACGACAAAACGAGCCATGGTCGATTTACGTGATTCCGGAAGCATTTACATCAACACGCTTACAGACTTTGTAAGCTACCGCGTGAGAGACGAGGCTCTAGACAGCATGACCTTCGCAAATAAGAAACAAAAAGCGGAAGCCGAACTCCTGGAATCGCTCGGAATATATGACACCTTCTCTCATTTCGATAAAGAAAAAACTTTCGACGATTCAAACCATGCGTTTATAGAAAACGCGTTATCGCAATTATTGGAAAAGGACGAGGAAAATGTTCTTATTTCTAAATTCAGCGAATTTGGCACTTTTAATGTTGGTGAGCACCACATACTTGATACCTTGCTGAAGTATATAACCAACATTGAAAAAATAGATCTGGAAATAGTCAATCGGGCAGGAGAACCCTGGGCAAGCGCATTCCAGGAAGACCAAAGGCTAAACCAATTCTACATAAACTTAGTTGCAGCCATGCACAAGGCCGGCCAATGCACAAATGCAGAAGAAGGAAAAATGGTTGAATTGAACAAGGAGAACCTGCACGTCATTTGCCGTTCGGGATCATGGAAGGTTACCATCAAGCCGATACCGCATTCGATCGACTCCATTGTTGACCCGCGCGACGGGAATGTCTACAAGACCGTAACCATCGACATGGACGGAACCACGCAAACATGGATGGCCGAAGACCTGGCCTATGCAGCAGAGGGATCCCATTGTTCGCGAGAATTATTCCGCCCCTACGAAGACGACCCATTTTATTGCAAGTACTACGGAAGGGAATATACCTTGCAGACAGCCCTTGGCATAGACTCTTCTTTCTACAGGCTTCCCAACTTCGATGAATGCACAGAGTTCAAGGCGGCATATTGCTATCAATCCTGTACCGATTCCACCTTTGCTTTTCTTGACTCCATTAAGAAAGTGTTGGCCTATGAAGAATACAATACCCCTGAATACGATTTCTACAAATTGCACGACAAATGCACGTTCGAATGTAACTCCATCTCGGACACGGTGGCATTCATGTCGGCATGCGAGAGCGACGAAAGAAAAATAGACTGGGATAGGGTAAAGGACGTTACAGACACGACAAAAATGCAGGGAATTTGCCCGGATGGTTGGAGAATTCCATCTACCAAGGACTGGAAAAAATGGATAGAACTTTTCGAAAAGAATTATGACTTTAGGTATCCTGAAAATGACAACGACAACCATCTAATCTTCTTCTCGACATTCGGCGATCCTTCTGGATTTGGAATACGTCCCGTAGTACTCCCTATGCCACTTTACGCAACGGAAGAGGAACATCGACCTTACCTCAAACCATTCGTTTCTGAAGACCCGTATGTGTCCTTTACCGCCTGGCCCTCTCAGGGCGCAGATGAAATGTCATCTGTCTGGTCATACACGGCAAACAAGAACGTATCGGCATATTCGTTCGATATCTCATGGCCAGGAATATTCCTTGCCGTTGGAGGCATCCCCGAAGAAGGCGATCGCTTCCATGTCCGTTGTATAAAGAACGACTAATTGAATCGAGGCGGGCAATAGCCCGCCTTTTTTTAGATGGAGTCAATGCCGATATAAAACCCGCTCGGACGAAGACCGTTTAGCATTATTTCGGCCCTGAATATCAAAATATTTTTGAGAACTTGTGAAATTGACGTCAAACGATTCGTTAACCAATATGCCATAATTGACATCATCCAATTCCCTTCTCATCAGCGGCCTGTTACAATTCACTTCCGTATACCATGTGCCAACAAGATCTCCGTTGAACGACCATTTCCAAAGCCATTCTTGAGAGCAGTCTACATAACTATTTTCCGTCTTGCATCTATAACACTTTCCATTATACGCAAAGCATGTTGATGTCGGATTACTGGGTACTCGATCCAGCGGGAATCCAGGGCATTGTCCCACTCTATTCCTATCAACCTTTTCACCCGTAGTACAATCTACTTCTCTCCACCACCAAGAATCTTGGGCATTATTGTTTATCCAACCATGTTGTGTTCCTCGGTCAGGATTCAGAGAATAGCAGGCGCCGGGTTCCATGTTCTGGAGTCCCGAACTAAAAATCTGGTCGGGAGTATATACCTGGTCGGGTCCGGCGACAAATGGTTCATCAACTGGCATAACAGAACTACTTTCAACAACAATCTCTTCAGACGACGAACTAGATTCTTCACTGCTGGAACTTAACGAAGACGAAGAAGGCGGTTCCGAACTAGACGACTCCTCGCTACTACTACTTTCTTCGAAAGAGGACGAAGATTCTGAACTGGACGACTCCTCTACAGAGGAACTTGAAAATCCTGCAGGAGCGCAATAATAAAGGACGATATAATCTTTGATGATCTGAGAAGTTTCAGCATCGTAATATTCCTCATATATCAGAGAATCTATCTGATAAAGCACAGAATTTTCGCCCCTAATGGACCGGCAATAGTCTTCATATGACGAAATATCCTCATAGTTCGGCCAAAGCTCAATAACATACGGGCTATATAAATGCCATGGATCGTCTCCTTGCCACACGCTATCACCAAATTCCTCCTTTACCATTGAATAGAAATCACGTTTCGTCTTCATTCTTCTTTTGCATTCGCTGAAAAAATTGACAAATTCCGGCTCATTGAGCAAGTCCATCCTAGAATAATTTGACGGGAACCTATCATCCTCCGTAGACTGACTCCCCCGATAATAATCATCCATCAAGTCCGATATGGAGGAGGCATAATAGGCATTGTCAAAGTACGCCTGCACATTAATAAGAAACGTTCGTTCGTTGTAAGTAGTCCAAACTGATTCTGTCGTTGGGCAACCTTCGATAGTGGATAATTCCGTATCATAGCATAGATAAGTGAGAGGAAGGTTAGGAGGAGAATAAGGAGAATCAGAAGCGTTTAAATATCTCCATTCTTCGACTTCCGAATCATAACATTCAATATGCAACCAGCTATTTGGGTATACTTCGGGAATATTCGTCCTTATTTCCATTCCATAGTCAGAACACCAGAAATAAAGTTTTTTGGGACCAACGAAGCCCGGTTTTTGCATATAATGCTTTCCTGTACCACAATCAATTGAGCAAGATGCACTCTGAAAGCTTCCTTTATCTTTACAAAAACCTTCATAGCCATAAACTAAATCATACCGTCCATTCATAGAAGAAGACGATGATTTTTCGCTAGAACTCGAGCTCATGTTTTCAGAACAAATTCCATCGTCATCAAAGCAAGGACCATCCTCATCGGTGCACGGGCAAAGAGATTCGGAGCTGGAGCTTTCCTCACTTGCGGAAGAACATGCATCCGGGTCGTCTTCGTCGCAGTCACCATCTTCACTGGATGAAGATTCTTCATTGGAGTCACTGGATTCTGGCAACGATGAACTGCTGAATGCGGAGGAGGAACTTTCATCGCCTTGAGAGTCACTTGATTCCTCATCTTGACATTCAGGAAATTTCTCTCCACAATATTCACCATTTCGTTCTTTAAAATCTAAATGTCCACCCCATAAATCTTGCGATTTAATACATATGAGATTGCTCATCCGACATTGACTTGCACAAAAATTTTCAATCTTATCAAGATCGTTTATTACTTTTTCTCCAGTACAGTAATCACAAGTTAGTGAAACATTTATATATCCGATTTTAGAGGTTGATTCTCCTCTACAAGATTTTACTTTTCTAGGGCTAGAAGCCCAAAAGGCAGCGCCTTCCCCCCCCTGTGAAATACATGCATTATAGTTTTCATCCTGTATTATTTTATAAACTTTTTTCATTAATACATCTGCATCTTGCGTTCCAAATTCCGTTTGATAATCAGCCAAATCCTTACAAACAACAGAAGCATAATGTAAAGAGACCAAAGATAATACTATTATCGTAATTTTCATAATCTTCATTATTATTTGCTCTCTCTTATAAAATCATTTATTTTCTTCCTCATTTCTAAATTCTTTAACCGATCATCATGTCCCCAAGGCGCAATTTTTTCTGATTCACTTATTTCCTGTTCTTTTGCTTCAATCAAACTATCCAAAATATTGTTTCGCATAAGGCTGTCTAAAATAACGGCAACATCTTTCTTATACGCCACCGAATCCAATCTAGAAGCACATATCCTAGCCTCTCTACAAATTTTTCCAACAACATCCATGAACAATTCGGTATCCTTAGCGTAATTCCAGCGTTTCACAAATTCTTTTTTCGCAACATCAAACGCCCTAATTCCTACCATAATGGAATCAGATTGGTCAATATCCTTATACCTCAGGATTTGAGAACTGTCCAATGGAATTTTGGGATTTTTTGCCTTTTTGAGGTTTGCATTAATAGTTGTTTGCTGCTCCTGAGTTTCTTCTTTTTTATCTGAGCATCCTTCGCTCAGCAGTGCAAATGCTATAGCGAATATCAAATAATTCATTTTCATACAAATTTCCCTTCACTTATAAAATAACATTTTTTATTTTGTTTTTTTTGTAAATTCTTCTAAACAAACTAATACAGTTATCTTAACAACAATCAGCGAACAAATTTAGCATCAGGGCAATTATTTAAATACTTCGTATTCGCCATCTTCGCACTCAGCTTTGATATTAGGACAATTGCGCATAACACAACGAACCTTTTCATCACATGGCAAACCCCTACAACCTCGTAAGCATCCTTTTGTTTGATACTTAGGTTCTCTTGGCATCGGTTCATCAACATTGCTGCTACCCTCCAACGGCACTTCATCTTCTGTGTTTTTCTGCTTTTGAGATTCGTCTTTATCCAAACATCACGTACAAAGTAACGCGATAACTATTGCAGCTATCAAACACTTGGCCTTCATGCTCAATCCCCCTTTCATTATAGAACGGGCAATAGCCCGCTTTTTTAGATAGTGTCAATGCCGATGTCGAGGTCGGTGAGGTCGTTGCGAACCACGAGCAAAATGGCGTTCTGCGAGACGATGACGTAACGTTCCCCGTTGACTTCGATTTCGTAGCCGTTCTGGTGGAGGTACAGGGCCTCGTCGCCTTCGCGGACCTGGAGCGGCACATAGTTCACCTTTTCCGCAGGCTCGCCGCGGAACACGGAATCCGGGTCCTGATTCGCGGGAATCGGGAAGCCGGGGCCCACGCGCATAACGACGCCCGTATGCACGGCGTCGCGTTCTTTGACGCTCGGGGGCAGGTAAAGGCCGCCACCTGTGCGGTTGGAGGCTTCCAATGGCTTAATGAGGACTCGGTCACCAATCACGACGATATTCTTCAAGGCATCTATCATGCCCCTAATATAAGAAATCTTCTTACGGACCACGCCTTTTTTGCCTATATTGGTTTCGTGATTTACCTTGTCATCTGGACAATCATCTTTGGAACCATCGTCCTCGTCTTATTGAGGTCGCCCAAGGCGCGTAGCTGGTGGCGCATTTTCCGCTACAGTCGCAAGGTGAAAATCCTGAGCATCACCCTCCCGCTCCTGATTTTGGCGCTCTCGGTTGCAAGTATCCTCACTCCGCCCAAACCGCAAAAGCCAATCGACGAGGAGGCTGTATTCCAAGAGTATGCCATGAACAAGGTTACCGAGCTCCTGAAGAAGGGCGACTTTGTCTTGGGCGAAGGGGGCCTGGACAGTACCGCCACGCCCGAACTGGTCTATATCCTCCCCGCCGTCCTCCGGATATACAACAAAGAGGTGCGGCAAGCGACAACGCCCCACCTCGAACACATCAAGGACACGCTCGGCATAACGTTCGTCGGCTACAGGCAATTCAAGAACCGTGGCATCCGCATTCTCAAGAAACTCAGGCGCACTCTCGGCAAGCGCTACCTGGTGACGCTGACGAGCAGGGGTAGCCGCCACCTGCTGCAAATCGTCTACTTGGGCACTCCCTGGAACGGGGAACAGCTTTCGAGCCTGCCCGTCATGGAAGCCGCCTACATGCACGAAGTAGACCCTGCTCTGCTCATGTCACTCGTGAAGCACGTGTCCGACTTCCGGATGAACTACGAGAAAGACGTAAAGCACAAGGGGATGCTCGCACTGAAAGAAGGGACCGGGCTCGAACAGATTTTCATAGGCGCCGAAGCCCTCAAGAAGGAACTTGATGCAGGGACTCCTGTCGAAGACGCCATCATCCAGTTCTACCCACTGAACCCACCACACTCGTCACCGAAGGACTGGCGCAAAGACCCCATGCGGAGGTCTTGGACGGAACAGGTGCTCGGGGACATCCAGTTCTACCGCAACAACGGGCTCGACCTGACTGCAAAGGATGCAAAGGGCGGTTCGAAAAACAGGCTCCCCGCAATACTGCAGCCGCTCGTCCCCGTCGTCGGGGCACAGGCCGCGTCAAAGATTGCAGAGCTTCCGCCCGACTCGCAGGCGGCCATCCTCGAAGACGAATTGCTGGGCGATGTGCCCGAAATCGACGGCGAGAACATCGCGGCCATGCCCGCAGCAATCGCTCTGGACCCGGCCGCAAGCGACAGCGCCATGACATCCGTCCCAGAAGGAGCAAGCGCGGACTCCGCCAATCCGCAAACGGCGCCGATGCAGCCACCCGCGCCTCCTGCCCCCGAACAAACGGACACAGCAGAAGAAACCGAAATTATCGACCTGAACGAACTCTAAGGCCGAACCTTCAACATCAATTCACACCTTCAACATTTATCAACATTCTATCCACAAAATACCCTAAAACAAGACACAATATTATTTTATTGTCCATCAATGAATTACAAAAAGTCCTTTTTAACAAAGGACTTTTTTTGATAGACTATCAACAATCCGCCGGAAAAAGCCTGCTACTTATTCTTCTTTTATATCCATGAGGCGTACGGCAGCTTTCCATGTTTCGAGATTTTGGAAACCGTCGCGCTGGCCGCCGCCGTAGCGGGCGTGCGCGAATTCTTCCACAAGGGATTCCCAGCCTTCAAGTTTTCCTTCTTTCACAAGGGCTTCTAGGTTCACTGCGGCCGCGGCCAGCCCCAGTTTATCCTGCACATATTCCTTGCAGGCGCCTTCCAGTTCCAGCAGCCATTCACGGCTGTCGGCGACGTTCACACGCTGCTTCAGCACATCCATCCGCTCGCGGAGGGAGCGCGCGGCCGCACTTTTCGCCGCCTCCGCGGCCCGTGCCGCCGCGCGGCGCCGGGTGCGCCACAGGCCAGCCAAAAGCACGCATACCGCAACAACCGCGCCCATTGCCAACGGCAGCGGGTTGAAGGGAGCATCCACGCGTACGGGCACAGATTCGCTGCGCAAGTCTATCGAAGACCCCAATGCGGTGGGAATTTCGAAACGGAGCGCCGGGATACTCAAGTTGCCCGTGTCCTGCACCATCAACTTATAAGTGAACGTAATCGAGGCAACCTCGGCGCCGTCCTTCACGGACCGCGCCGATTCCTGCGACATCCCAAGCTGGGTTAGGCCCTTCGCGGTCGCAGAACTCACGGGAACCACGAGCAAGGAACTCCCCTGCACGCTCCAGCTCACCGTCACCTGGTAATCGAATGTATCGCCTACAGTCAATGCGGGTACAGGGCTTGACGACACCGAAATGCCCAGTTGCTCCGGCGAGGGGAGCACCTGTTCCGGCGCAACGGAATCCGCGACGCCGTTATCGACCAAAGAATCACTTTCCATATGCCAAGAATATACAAAAAGACCGCCGGAAAACCCCGACGGCCATAAAAGATTTACGGAATAGGTATCCGATCCAGCTAAAACTAGAACGGTTTCACGAACGCGCCATTGAGCAACTGGCTATACATCACCAAGAGGATATCGGTGAAGTAGCTAGCCGTGGAATTGCTCAATTCCTTAGTGTTGAATTCGGTCGTGCAGGAATTCAGCCATGTGGAATTCCCCGCAATACCCGTCGAACACCAAGCGCCGAGCCACATGCCGGCAACAACATTCGAGGTTTCATCGACACCGAGGCTCAAATTCCAGGAATAGCTCGTACCCAGAGCCAAACTCTTCACATCTCCAGAGGCCTTATCCACAATAAACTTGTTCAGTTTGTTCAACACCGCCGCCGCACGGGGATCCTGATACCAATAGTAGTCCCACGCGATACGCCACGGGATACGTACGCTTTCTTTGTCAAAGCGGAAATACGTATCATCAGCGGATCCGTTCGGGGCCGCAATGGCAACGCCTGCAGCATTGCTCCAGTCCGGGAACACGCCGGTACCACCATCTTGTACCTTGGCCATATAGGTGTACATGGCATCCAAAACGCCATTCCAATCGTGCGAAGGATCAACCAGCGCAAACAAGCGGAGGGCAACCGGAGAGAAATAGCTCAAGTTGTACGTAATTTCGTACTTGCCCGTACCATTCCACATGGAGGTATTGCCCGACAGGATAAGCTTGGAATTCGGTTCAATTTCGTTTTTCCAAAGATCATTGATAATAGCCAATGCGTCTGTCTTGTAGGGCTCGAGTTTTGTCCTGTAGTACATCAAAATCAAAGAAGTCGCTATATCCAAATCGGCATCCGTAGCGCTTCCCTTGTCGATAATGTCATACGAAAAACTTCTGACAATCCACGGCATGAGATTGCCGCCATTGTAGTCCCTGAATGCGCGATTGTAGTTCCAAAGGCGGAGGAAAGCATCATCGTCGCCCCTGAAGAACGACAGAAGCATGCCGTACCCGACACCTTCCGAAACCGTGCAGGCACGAGATTTTAAGAGGCGGTTTGTAGCATCGTCAACTTTGCATTTTGCATATGCATAGGATGACTGCCATATAACACGGCCAGCAGGGAGATACGCACTAGTGAATATTTCCGTAAAGTCACTCGCAATGGACGGATAAGTCCCCATATCCGATTCGATTGTCGCGAAATGTGCCGTTTTCCAACTATCGAACAAGGTAACCGGCGCCGCGGCGTTTTTCGTCGTTGCGAGAGCCGCATAATCGCCAGATGGCGGAGGAGTGACATTCGATTCCGAAGTAGGCGTCGGAACAATAGCGGAAGACAATCCCGGTATAATAACCGGATCCGCCGAAGAAGTCGGAGACGGCGGCACAACAGGATTGGAATTGGAGTGATCGGATGATTCGTCACCGCAAGCAACCATCCCCATAAGGGATGCGCATAACAACGGCAACATGAGTTTCTTAACGAACATACAAGACCTCGTTTTTCCTAAAATATATATTTAAAACGCTTTCCCAGTCATCTTGTGATGGAAAAACACCTTTGAGCGTGACCCAACGCACCCCCAACAAAGTATAACCACAAATAGAAACAAAAAAAGGGAGCCGCACCAACGACTCCCCCTTTCATTTATTGACAATTACTTCAGGATAATCTTGTTGCTGAAGTCAACAGCCTTGCCAGAAACACGAACCATGTAGACACCGGCATCGACGGAGGAAAGGTCGAGCGAGGAAGCGCCCTTGACCATGCCCTTCATGACAACGCGGCCCTGGAGGTTAATGACTTCGACAGAGGCATCAGAGGCAATGCCAGAGAAGGAAAGCGTACGGCCAGACACAAGAGCCTTCACGTTAGAAGCGGAGCGAACACTCCTGACAGCTACATCGCCTTGTTCAACGTACTGGCAGCCACTCTGATAGGGGCCGATCTGGCTGATACGGAACTTACCAGTGGACTGGTCATCGCCCTGGATCTTGAACTTCACGGCAACGAGCTGAGTGGCAGCAACAGCGGCGGTAATCTCGCCAGTGCCCCAGCCAGCCTGTTCAAATTCGGACCAAGGAACATCTACGACCTTACCATCGGAAGCCTTGGGCAACTGCTTCACCGGCGTATCATAGCCGAGAGAGGCATCGACTTCGTCACCGAGGCCCATTTCAAGCGTAGGAGCGTGCGTGCAAGAATAGGCGATACAAATACCACCCCAAGCAGAAGCGTCACCCGGAACGGTCGTCTTGTCGGTTTTGCTGGTTTCGCCAACGACGTTGAAACCAAGACCGATGAACGGGTTATAGGTCACCTCACCCTTGGAAAGAGTAAAGTCGCCGCAAACACCCTGGCAGTAGTCAATCACCGGCTGCAGGGAGTTCTTGTCGTATTCAGTACCCTTGTTCACAGGCCAAGTAACAGCGGAAAGACCGCCATCGTTCTTGTCACTGTAATCGAACCAATAACCAGCGGTCTTTGTGTCGTTGTCCATTTCAGTATTGACCTTTTCAGTGTCACCCGTCCACAGTTTGAAACCGAACGCAGACGTCGTCACCATGGCCATTGCGGTTGCATATAGAATTTTCTTGTTCATAATTCTCTCTCTTTGTTAAAGTGGTAGCCCACGTTAGGGGCCAGTTTTGGCGCTAATATATTCTATTTAGATAAAAAAAGCACGAAAAATCCGTTTTTTTAGCAAATATTTACAATACGGCCCTTTTTTCTCCCGATTTGTAATTTGGAGCACAATTTTTTGCAGAATCAGAACAGGGCCATGCAGGGCCCAATGTGCGGGAAATCACCATGTCACAAAAATAACACTTTTTGTGAGCGCACACTATCGCCGAATCGTGTAAAGGAATTTATTTTCAATACGATGTTTACGGTCAATTCATGGAGAAACGTTTACGACCGTAACCATTTTTTTTCTAATATGGTGTATGCGATTGGGTCCAGGTAGCGTTATTTTGAAATAGCAAAACAGGAACAACAATTATGAAAATGAGAAACATTCTTCTATGCCTGGCGATGTTCGCTACAGCGCCCGTCCTTGCGGGTGCGTTAGACGCTTCGCCCAAACGCGTTGGTCCCGTATCCTACTACGGGGCTCTACACACCAGCGGAAACAAGATTATCGGTGCAAAGAACGACCAGCAAGTAATGCTCCGCGGCGTGAGCCTATTCTGGTCCGACGGCACCGGAAAACCCTATTACAACAAGAACGTCATCGCCTGGGCCGCTGACAACCTCAAAATAGACGTCTTCCGTTTCGCTCTCGGTATTCAATACTACGATAGCGACGGAGGCACCAAGAACGCCCTAGCCAACGAGAACTCATACAAGGGCTCACCGGACAACTATCTCAGCCTGATAGACAACATGGTCGCCGCGGCCATCGAAAGCGATGTCTACATCATTATCGACTGGCATAGTCACCGCGCCCACATGGAAACGGCTCTCGCAAAGACATTCTTCGAAACAGTTTCCGAAAAGTACAAAGACGTGCCGAACGTCATCTACGAAATCTACAACGAGCCTGTTGACGGGAACGGTGGCAACTGGGGCGCAGTCAAAAGCTACGCCAACACAATCTGCCCGCTCATCCGCAACAACACGCAGAACCTGATTCTCGTAGGTACGCCGACCTGGTCGCAAAACCCACAGAACGGTGCTTCCGACCCTGTAAATTCCACCAACATCGCCTATGTTTTGCACTTCTATGCAGCGACCCATTCCAAGGGAACTTTCAGCGGCAGGATCGAACAGGCGCTGAGTTCCGGATACCCGGTATTCATCAGCGAATGGGGCACAACGAATGCGGACGGCAATGGTGATGCTAACGCCAGTGCCACTTCCGAGTGGACCTCCTACATGGACCAGAAACAAATCCCCAACTGTAACTGGAGTTTCCGCCAATACACGAGCAATATGGACAACAAGAGCGAAAAGTCCGCCATGTTTGAAGGAACGAAGGTGCTCAACAACTACGCCACCCTTTCCGAAGCCAAATACACGACTTCGGGTAACATCGTCAAAGAATACTTGACAAAGAACGGGCGCAATTGGGCCGACTCCCTTGTCAAGGCAAAGAATTCGGGTAGCTGCGCATTCAAGAGTGTCACCGCCAAGCAAACCGAAACACAAGTTACCAATGTGCTCAAATCGGGCTGCACTTATACCTCCAGCAACGAGGCCGTCGTAACTGTTTCTGGTTCGAATGTCGAAATCCACGACTATGGTTTCGCTATCCTCACAGGCAACGATGGATCCGAATCCGTCGTGTCCGTAAGCCAAGTCGCCGGGCAGTCCATCCCCAACTTCTCCGAAGCATCTTGCGACTTCAACGGTAACTGCAATAGCTTGACTGGTTCCAGCCAGGCTCTGGACTACGATGGGGACGGCAAAAAAGAATACCTGATCACGGCCAGCAACGAGACGATCGAAGGGGCCAAATTCAAACTGGAATCCTTGAACCCAGAAATAGTGAATGTCAAGAGCGCCGTCTGCAAGATTGCCTCTTGCTCGGGAACCATGCGCAACAAAAACGTGTGGATGTTCGAATTGAATAGCTTTGGCGATGCAAAGATTGTCGCAACGGCTAACGCCGTGACCGGTTTCAGGGCCTTACAAGATACAATTGTCTTCAGCTACATCAAGGGACGCAATAGGATAACGCCCGACTTTAGGGGCGTAACCCTCGCGCTTGGAGAAACCTCGGAAGCCATCGTCCCCGACACGACCCTGATGGGTACCAAGATTACCTATACCTTCGATGGAGAACCGACATCGAAATACCTGAAGCGCGAAGGATCCAAACTTGTTGCAGGAGACCAAAACGCAATTATCACGGTCACGGCCCATGTCGACGAAACGGAATTCTACTTGCCGCAAGAAGCATCCATAGTCGTCAACATCGGTGACCCCACCGCAGCGGTCAACCTGGCCGAACACGAAGCCTTCTTGAACCAGGGCTCCGAAGAAGAAGACGCCATACATGCCCCCATGGTGGCAAGAAACAGCATAAACGCTTGGATAGCCGGCTCAATGCTGTCGTTCAGCACCGAAAAGGCTGGACTTGTCAGGCTAGAAGTCTATGACGCCATCGGCAACCGCGTAATGAGCCAATCTGGCCAATACAGGGCAGGGGGCCACACCGTCTCGCTCAAGGGCCTCTCCAGTGGCTCCTACGTAGCCATCGTACGCCAGGGCAGCCGCACGGCAAAGCTCCGCTGGAACAAGCAGTAAAGCGAATCAGAGAGTTCAGAAAGGAACCTCGCCGGCCATTGCTGGTGAGGTTTTATTTATGCCCGTATTCCCATTTCAGAGGCTTAACTGGGTTTTAAATTCCTGGGGAGGGGGCTCTTCCGAGTTAAATAAGAAACCCGTCCTGACAGCAGGACGGATTTCTGTACTTAAACCGATTTAGTCGAACGGACTACTTTTTCTTCGTAGCCTTGTAGTTGACGTTCGGGCGGAGCTGCAGGCCGATGGTCACGAGAAGCGAGACAATCGGTTCGTGATGGTCTTGGTCGAGTTCGTACACGGCCACACCGCTGAAACCTTCGCTCTTGACATCTTCGGCAACAGCCTTCACGGAAGGAATACCCATGAACACAATGGCTTCGGAATTGCTGACAGCCAATTCGGACTTGGATTCCTCGTCAAAGGTGACCTTGTAGTCGGGTTCGTCGAACTTGCCCATCAATTCGTTGTAGCCGAGGTAACCTTCGTTACCGCTACCGAAGCCCTGGTGGGCAGAACCGTAACCCGTAGCACCGACAAAAGACTTGCCGTACAGGTAAATCACGGGGAGGAGTTTGTCCTTCTCGATACCCATGTCGCTCACCATGGAAAGCATCTCGTGAATCTTGGTGGCACCCTGGTTCGGGACAAGTTCAGAAGATTCTTCCGTCATCTGGTCGGGCATGAACACGTCAATGTAAGAGAGCTTGTTCATCGTCTCGGCAGAATAGGCTTCCTGCGCCATGTACGGGTACATGGACGAAGCGACAATCATACCAGGCATATCGCTCACCAGAGCGTTAACCAGTTTGGAATAGTCTTCGGCATCTTCGGCAGTGATGTTCTGCCAGTCGAGTTCGATACCGTCACCACCATTCTGATCGAGCCAGCTCTTGATGTTGGAGACAAACGTCGGGAGAAGTTCCTCGGAAGAGGCGATGGCCTTCAGGTTGCCTTCGGCTTCGGCACCACCAACAGAAACAACCAGCTTCACGCCGTTTTCCTTGGTGAACTTGACCAGGTCCTTGAAGTTCGTGGCATCGTTCTCGTCAACAAAGGCAAGCGAGCCGTCTTCACCTGGCATCAGGGATACATAGTGGACGTGCGTCACGGTGTTGTAACGGATGTCCTTCGGGTAGAACTGAGAATACTGGCTCCAATACGGGAAGTATCCAACGACTTTGTCGGCGGCAGCCTGTGCCGAAACAGCACATCCCAAAGCTAACGCCAAAGCAACTACTTTCAGATTCATATAAATACCTCGCCTACTTAATTTCACGGACTACGCCGTTGTCATCGCAGTACAGTTTAGTTGCAGGATAAGTGACCACGCCAGCTTCTGGATTAGCTTGCTCACCCGGATTGCAGCGGCGGTATGCCCAACCATGGCTCTGGCCAAAAGCGATATACTGGCGCGCAACAGCTTCCATGTCTATAACAATAGTATTCAACGTGTCGATATCTTTCTCTACTCCGTAGATATTATACGACAAGACCATATCGGCCACATCTTTAGTGATTCCAGGAATACCCTTCGATATGACGAGAGAATCCTTAGTATCGATAGTATCAATCTGGATCAACCGACTATTGATTACCACCGTAGCGTTATCCACCTCGATTTTCTTCGTCTCGGTTTCGGCGGTATCCAGCTTGCCGTAAACTTCGCTAATCTGGTCTCCAGTCGAATCCATCACAAGGCTATCGACATAGACAACCTGAGAACCCACGGTAGTACCTGCAGAGTCCAAGGTATCAAGGGTAATCTGCGAAATCTTGGTGATCGGAATCTTTTTGACCGTGGTATCCTGCCTTTCTATCCAAAGAGAATCCCACTTTTCTTCGGGATAAGCGACATATCTCGGGCTAACATAGAACCTATGCACAGTGGCCGTATCGCCAATAAAGGCAATCGAATCCTCTACCGCCTTGGTCTTGAAGGTGTTGGCATCCATCGAGGCTTTGAACAGTGCGTTCTTGTCCTTGACGTAGTCCATAATCTGCATGGTCTGGAGCAGCGGATGAAGTTCCAGATAAACGGAAGCATTGAAATCGCTAGGATAGTTGTCCGACACGGCTTCGGCGTCGTTGACCTCCATAGAAGAGCAGGCCATAAGAGCTGCCGTTGCAATAATCATCAAGCCTTGGTATAATTTTTTCATTTTCAAGACTCCTTAGAAATTAACCGTTACATCGGCGGATGCGACCATCTTGCCCACAGAGAGCGTAGACGGCACCATAGCGCCATTCAAGTCCATAGACTTATAAGTAATATCGTTCTTCAGGTAACCGCCCTGCAAATCCAAATAAGAAGCGGGGGCGATTTTCACGCGGATACCTTCGAGAGTGAGCATTTCCTTGCTCTCGGTTATAGAAGCAAGTCCGCCAGCTATAGAGAAACCGGCATCCCCGAAGGTCTTGTTGAACATCTGCAAGCTGCCCAAAAAAGAGACCGGACCCCAGATATTCAGTGTCATACCACCCATAATGCGGTCTGCTTTACGGTTGAGGTTTGCGCTTTCTTCGGAATGGTCGTAAGAACCCTGAACAATGAGCTTGCGATCCATGTTAAGAAGCTGACCAAAATCAAAGCCGAGACCAGCGGCATAACGGGTGTACTTGTTTTCTTCGACACCGACATTCAGGTTACCCGCGGCATCGTAGCTGTACTTGAGGCTGTTCGCCTGGGTCAACATGTCAAAGCGTGCGTTGAACGTAAGGATGTCGTTCCAATTTACATCAAGAGAGGCCTTCACACCCTTGCGGTCGGGAGTCACATCGCCATAAGGCATCGCAAGGCTGACCGTCGGATCGAGAGCGAACATGTCCGAAGCAATTTCGCTACGCTTCAGGATAGTTGCCGAATAACCATTGCGATAGAAGTGGCCGTCTTTGTAGTTGTTGTAAAGACGGGTGTAAAGGTACTTGCTTTCGTCTTTCTGGGAAAGAACATTCTTGGACTGCGAAGTAATCAAGTTCGTTGCATTCAAGGTCACGGCATTGTAGACGTTGAAGTAGAGGTTTTCCAAGCTGGAAGAACCGAAATTCGCAACAATCATGCTATCGCCGACGCTCTTGTACAAGGCGTTCGCATTCAGCACGACAGCACCACCGCGATAAGACGGGGTCGCAGCCATCTCGGACCAGAACTTTTCATCCGTCTGCAAGTAGCGAACCTTCAAGTCGTACTCGACATTGGCAGCATTGCCACGCACAAAGGGTTCCACATAGAAGCTCTTGCCATCGTCATCTGCGTATTTTTCGCCATAGTAGTAAACAGAATCCTGAGTGGTCTTCTTAACATAGACGAACGAATCCGCCGGGGTTTTGGGATCGCGGCCGGTCACCAAGCTGTAGGTGTCCAACAGCTTCTTCATCTGGTAATCGCGGTCCACATTCCAATTCGACATGGCGTATTCACCGTTGAAACCGAATTCCAGGGGAAGATCCTTCATCAAGGGCTTGCTTGTGAAACCGAGTTCAGCATCAATCACACGGTTGTACTCGTAGTAAATCGTGTCCTTCAGCGATGTTTCATGCGCACGGCGGCTCAACTTACGGTCGGAGACATTGTAGATGTCACCACCGAGATGGATTCCCATGATGTCCAACCCGAGACGGGAAGCAAGGAGATAACGGTCAGAGAAGTCGAAATCGAAAAATATCTGGTCGGTCTTCTTGGCAATGTTGCGCAAGCGGGCGCCAGTAATCTGCATGGAGACATTGTCCAGGGCACCAATCTTGCCGCTGTTGTATTCGGCATTCAAGCCGTGCAACAAGCGCCTATCCGTCGTATCCAGATTGCGGCGAGCCAAAGCCTCGACCCTGTGGGAAGCGAGGATTTCCGGTTCTTGCAACAGGTCCGGCTGCGGAGTGGCAATGGTAAGCGGAGTGTACCCGACACGCATATAACCGAGGTTGAAGTTCAGGTGCTTGTTGAGGATAAGACCGTCATACGAGAACCAGTGACCGATAACCGGGTTATTGTTCACATCGTAAGCGCTCTGCCAATCCTTGTGCAAGCGCATGCGGACATCGATATGGGTTTCGGCGCTAGGATTCGCTCCGAATTTAAGGTCTACATCGGTGTATGCCTGGTTTTCTTGCGTTGCGGATTCATCGGAGAAGTTGTCGGATTCAGCAAGGGAGGTAAGCGCTCCTGCCTTCGCCGTACCGTTAACTCTCAAACCAAGGACAGCGTCGTTCAGGGAGTCCAAGGTTTCAAGCAGGGACTTCTGCTGGGAGACAATGGAATCCTGTTCCTCAGCAAGAGCGAAACCGGCCGAGAACATGACAGAAGAAACCAGCGCGATTGTTTTGATTTTCATATTGAAGTTCATCTTAGTTACCTCCCATTAAAATTCCACATTAATGGAAGCTTCAAAAATCATCTGTGTAAACTCGTGAGTGTACGTCGCGGGAATCGCATTCGCATCAGCATAGTAGTACGCAGGCAAGTTCATAGATTTATCCTTGGATTCCGTATAGGAATAAATTCCATTTTCCTTCACCTCATAGGTTCCCGGGGCGCCGCCCATGGCTATGTTGTACTCGTTGCTAACAAAAATCTGTCCCACATTGACCGACAGCCATGCATGTTCTTCCATGGCATAGTCCAGACCGGCCATCCACTGTCTCTGCGTACCCTTCAGAATCGGGTTCTTCTTTCTCTTGACGTCGGGGAAAGTCAAACCTGCATCGAGCAGGGCCTGCTGATCGTTGATTTCCGAAGTAATCATCTGGAAACCGGCAGTCAAGCCTAGACGAGGCAGATACTGCAGGTAAAGCCCGGCATTGATGAAGTTGCTCTTGAATTCGGCCGTACCAGCCACTCCCATGATAGCGGGGTCGTAATCAACAGAACGTTCGGAATGCTTATAAGAACCGGAAATTTCAAGCGGACGCTGGAAACCGACCGTCTTGAAAATATCCCACTTGGCACCGCCACCGTATTCCATGTACTTAGCTTCCTTGAAGCCGCTCAAGGCCTTGACCTGATTGAAGGTACTGAACATACCCTGGAGTTCGGCCAAGTCCTTCCAGTTCGCTGTCAGGACGGTGCGGGCACCCATGCGGTTCGACGTAGCAAGGCCATTCGGGAGAACCAGTTGGATGTTCGGGTCGGCGAACGATTCGAGCAAAGCCAGCTGGGCATGCGTATATACGTTCGTCGTCCAGGAATTCTTGTTATAAGGAGCAATGTTGTAGCTTTCCGTCTGGCCGCCCGCCGTCAGGTCGTCATCCGTACCCAGTTTCGTCGAAACGGGTGCAAATTTCGGGGAGAAGTTGTAAAGGGCGTCGAAAGTGCTGTACAGCGGCGCATTCACACCGAAGCGCACCTGATCGTAGTCCACGTCGGAATTGAGAATTCTCTGCGCGAAGAAGTTGGAGGACTGAGCAAGGTTGTTGAACCAGGCGCTATCGTTATAGACTCCGTCCACGGTAACGACCACACCATAGCTTTTCTCGACCTTGTAACCGAGGTTCGCCGTTACGAGGACGGCCAAACCATTTTCGGTCTCTTCTGCAGTATTGATAGCACCGGTGGCAGCATCAATACTCTTGATCTTGTCCACCTTGTCCATAGACATAGCGCCTTCACCAACGAGGTCGGCCACAACAGTCTTGGAACCGAGAAGTCCGGCAACATCCGCACCGAGGCGACCGCTCACGACCATCGTGTTCTGGGCCGACGTGTCAAACGGGTTGACATCACCGCGTTCATAGGGGGTGTCTCGATTATACCCGTTTTCCTTGTCATAGGCATGCCTATAGGCGTCGTGCGCATAGGTTTTCGTATTGTCAAAGATATACATCGGCGTGACGCCGACATAGAGGTTGCGGTTCAGCGGGAGAAGTTCAAGGTTGCCAGCCGCAAGCCACTTGTCCATGTTGGAAGCCTGCGTCGCACCGGCGAACCTGCCGTTCGGCATGATGTTGCCCTCGGCACCGCTAAAGTCCAGGACGGAGGTACGGTTCACGCGAGCAAACAGCGCCTCGGCGCGGAATTCACCGGCCGCGTCGCCCAGGTTCGTGCGTAACTGAATGTTGGCACCCTGCAAGTTGCGCTGGTTGCCTTCGATCATCTGTTCCTTCTGCGCCATGTAACGCTTGCGGGCGAACACTGTCGGTTCGTACATGATGTCGATACCCGGCAAGAAGAGAGTCAGCGGAGAGTACTGCTGACGGAAATCACCCACGATCCAGTAGAACGAATTGCCTACATTGCCTTCGACGTTGATCCAGGCGACGGTCAGCGTCTTGGCCGCTGCGGCAAAGTATTCCTGCATGCCGCCACCGAGGCGGAGCATCACGTTGGCGCGGACCTCCTCGTAAGGACGGAAACCGAAATTAATATCGGCCGTGACAAACTCATTGCGTTCCTCGGTCGGCTGCTTAATAGAACCCGCCGGATCATCCGTATCAAACGA
The DNA here is from genome assembly GCA_946405515.1 of uncultured Fibrobacter sp. GTDB lineage: Bacteria > Fibrobacterota > Fibrobacteria > Fibrobacterales > Fibrobacteraceae > Fibrobacter. The sequence continues at coordinate 73,458 of CAMJHM010000003.1, forward strand.
TGAGCGCTGTGCAACAGCCCGGATGGCGCCGCCGATTTCAAAACCGCGCTTGGCATTGATCGAATCGGCTTTGCTTTCCAGCAAATCTTTATTCTCATTGACTGGGTTAGCCAAGGCCGCCACCGAAGCGGCAAGAAGAGTGAACAAAGTTCTTTTCATTTTCATATTCATCTTTAGCACCCTCCGTTAGAACCACGCCTTCGTTTCGGCGGAAATGTAATGGGAATGCCAGTCGTTTACAGAAACCGTCTCGTCGGAATGAGTCATATACTTGTAACGGACATGCAAACCGACGCGGTCGGCGAAGTCCCAGTCGAAGCCGAGGCCCAAAGCCGTCTCCCTGTAATTGATGGGAGCCTTCTTGTACAGGAACGTATTCACCTGACTCTTATATTCAGATGATTGGCCCACGGTAGAAGAAATCGATTCCGCCAAGTAGGCCTTGTCGGAACGGAACGTTTCTAGGCCAAGGATGCCCACCATGTGGAACTTGGTGGTAATGGCAATCGTCGGTTCGAACTGCCCGTAGAACGACCACAGCAACATGTCGAAACTCTTTTCGTTCACAGCAAGCGGAGCAAAGGAGTTCGAAACACCCGAAAGGGCAACCAAAGCCGTCATCATGATATTGCGGTCGGTACGGAACCAGTGACCGATATCGTAACCGCCCATGAAGGAGAAGTAGGATTCCCACTTAGCGTGCATGGGAACATTCTCTTCTTGAATCTGGCCCGCGTTATCGTAGGCAGCAAAGGATTCCCAGAGTTCCCAAGTACCACCATACAAGCCACCGCGCTGACGATACTGCTTGACACCTTCTTCGGAGTTCATTTCGATACCGGCACGATTCACGTAAGCCGTACCACTATAGTTACCAGAGTCCGCGACGAACAGGGGTTTGTGCTTGGTCCAAGAATTGGAGCTTTCCCACATGTTACGTCCGTTCAAACGGTAGTTGAACACGATGACATCTTTGCCTTCCACAACCTGGCGATGCTGACCGTACTGCAAGTCAAAGTAACCGCGATTGAACGTCGGTTCCAACTTGAGGTTGACACCGGTCAAGTTAGAGGAGTAACGGAGCGAACCACCATTCAGGTAGGCCTCGTCTTTGCGCCATCCCGGGAAACGGGAGGGGTTCGTGATAGCATACGGAGAATAGAAGTTTTGGGAGAAATAAGCGGCTTCGATAGTAAGCGGCCAGCCCTCGATATGCTTGCTCTGGGCTTTCAGGTACACACCCACCTCGGGATTACTCCACTTGTCCGTTTTGCCGGCAGCCGAGAAACCAGACTTCCTATCCTGATCGCTGTAATCCTTTGTCTGCCCTGACTGGTAGAAAATAGAAGAGTCCACCGCATTCAAGGCGATATCGGTCATCAAGAAGAGCTTCGGAGTAACGTTACCCTTGATGTCGATAGAACCAACGTGGTTGTTAAGGAGCAGCGGAGTCCCGAAGTCGGAAAGAACAACCCACTGGTGGCGGAATTCCGGTTCGTAAACCGTTCCATCGTCATAAACGACACCCAAATAGTTGAGGCCCACGGTAAGATTGTCTGCAATCTTTTCCTTAGCGATACGACCATGATAGACACTTCCGCGCAAGTCGTAAGTACCGATCATTTCAAGTTCGCCCGGCTGGCCACCGTACATGCGCAGACCGTCGCGGGTCCCCATGTCGGCATCCATCGGCTGGGACACGAGGAACTGGGCCTTCATGTTCGCGGGCAGCTGGTAGACATTACCGAAAACACCGCCGAACGAGCGGTTAGTCCAGAATGCGCGGCCGCCTTCCTTAACCGGCTTGAATGACTTTTCTTTATAGTAGGTACTGACCGTCTTTTCGTCTTCGTAAAGTTCGTACTGCCAGGAGAAACGGGCCATGGTTTCGCGTTCCCACATAGTAAGCGGGGAGGCGTTCGCCCAAATGACACCGCCTGCCGTGACATAGGCGCCAAAGACACCGGCACGGATATCCACACCCACGTTGAATTCTTCGTTCAACGTAGAGGAGTAGTAGTCCGTCGAGTGGTCATAGAGCACACGTTCGTCATTGGACGGAGCGTTCGTCGGATTCTTTGCCAAGTTGTTCGTGTAAGTACCCGTCATGTCGAACGGGAACGACAGGTTCGTGAACAACGTGATGTAGGAGTTCGGCATGGCGACCACGTTCACATTGAGCGTTGCGTCCACGGCCGTCCTGGCACGGTCATCCTTGACCCAGGGGCTCGGTTCGGAATACTGGAAATTTTTCAAGCGGAAGGCCATGTAGCCAGAGACCGCAAGCGGCAAATCGTCCTTGCCAAGCAACGTGGATTCCATGTTGTTGGACATCGTGTCCATAGCCGCATGAAGGGAATCGAGCTGCAACTGCGGGGGAAGCGCCCACGCCGCGCCGAGGCAAGAAGCAAGTAAAATACTAGAAACTGGTTTGCGCATAAAATCCTCTTAAATCTCGTTGCGGAACGGATAGTAGGCCGGGCCTTCGTACGGCTTGCCATGCTTCTTGATTACGATATCGTCTATCCAGACCTTGAAGGATTCGTTTTCATCCTTGCGGACTTCGAGACGGAAACCCT